>NZ_DATEMB010000003.1:0-46387 GCF_035276005.1 Rhizorhapis sp. | reverse complement strand
GCGGAGAGTGCTGGTTTCTAACCGGCGGTGATGCAGCGTAGCCGGCTGGCGTCGTCCGGCGCGATGTTTCAATCCGGCGGAGGGGGCGTTTCTATCGGGCCCCGGTCGGGTTTGTCATAATCGGGCTTCTCAGGCAGGATTTCCGGCGGCTCTTCGAAGGGGTCTTCGCTCGGCGGGCTGTCTGGCGGCGTTTCCGGCGGTGACTGCGGTTCGATGCGGTCGGGCTGGGGGATTTCGACTGGGTTGGTTGCCATGGGGCACTCCTTTTACGGAACAGTTACGTTTGCGCTGCGTATCGGTTCCTTTCGGTGGCGGCGGTGGTGCCAGCATATACTTGCCCTTCGCGGTCATCTGATCTATGCCGCGCCGACCGGCGACCGATGCGGGCGTGGCGAAACTGGTAGACGCGCCAGATTTAGGTTCTGGTATCGAAAGATGTGGGGGTTCAAGTCCCTTCGCCCGCACCAGCTTCGCTGCTAGCCCACGCATCGGCCCAGCGAGCGAAATTCAAGCTTTAGAAAGCGTTAGAGTAAAAAAATGCAGACTGTCGAAACGTTGAACGAGGGCCTGAAGCGCGCCTATACCCTGACCATCACCGCCAAGGACATCGACGCGCGCGTCGAAAAGGAAGTGAAGACCATCGCGCCGCAGGTGCGCATGCCCGGCTTCCGGCCCGGCAAGGTCCCCGCGAACCTTATCCGCAAGATGCACGGGGAATCGCTGCAGCGCGATGCGCTCAACAATTCGATCCAGGAAGGCGTGCAGAAGCTGCTGGCCGACAACAAGCTGCGCCCCGCCATGCAGCCTTCGGTCGAGTTGAACGACGGTTATGAACTCGGCAAGGATGCCGAGGTCAAGGTCGAGCTGGAGGTGCTGCCGGAAGTGCCCGCCCCCTCCATTGAGGGCCTGAAGCTCGAGCGCCTGACCGTCGAGGTCAAGGACGAGCAGGTCGACGAAGCAGTCAACCGCTTTGCAGCCGGTCAAAAGCGCTATGAGGACGCGCCTGAAGGCCACAAGGCCGCCGAGGGCGACCAGGTCGTGATAGACTTTGTCGGCAAGGTCGACGGCGTCGCCTTTGACGGCGGCACGGGCGAGGGCATGGCGGTTGTGATCGGCTCGGGCAATCTGATTCCCGGATTTGAAGATCAACTGACCGGCGTCCAGGCGGGTGAGGAAAAGACGATCAACGTCACTTTCCCCGATGATTATGGCGCCGAGAATCTGAAGGGCAAGGCGGCGACCTTCGATCTCAGCATCAAGGAAGTGAAGGTTTCGGTCGAAGCGGTCATCGATGATGAATTCGCCAAGACGCTGGGCCTGGAAGGGCTCGAGCAGCTCCGCAACTTGTTCAAAGGGCAGATCGAGCAGGAACATAACAACCTGACCCGCACCTATATGAAGCGCAAGCTGCTCGATCAGCTTGCTGCGTCGCATGACTTTGAGGTGCCGCCGAGCATGGTCGAGGCGGAATTCCAGCAGATCTGGCGCCAGTTGGAGCATGAGGCGGGCCATGAGGCCGATCCCGAGGCAGCCAAGGCCGAGATGGAGAAGGACCGCGAGGAATATCGCGCCATCGCGGTACGCCGCGTGCGGCTGGGCCTGCTGCTGTCCGAAATCGGCCAGGCCAATGGGGTTGAAGTCAGTCAGCAGGAAATGAGCCGCCTCATCATGCAGGCTGCCCAGCAGTATAACCCGAAGGACCGCGAACGCTTCATCCAATATGTCCAGCAGGAGCCGATGGCCGCCGCCCAGCTGCGCGCGCCGCTCTATGAGGACAAGGTCGTCGACTTCCTGTTCGATAAGGCAGAGATCACCGACCGCGCGGTAGGCCGCGAAGAGCTGGAAACGGCAATCGAGGCCGACGAGGAAGGTCATGTGCATGGTCCGGGCTGTGGCCACGATCATGATCATGACGAGAAGCCCAAGGCCAAGAAGGCTGCGCCCAAGAAGAAGGATGCTGCCGAGGAGGCTCCTGCGGCTGAAGAAAAGCCCGCCAAGAAGGCCGCGCCGAAAAAGGCCGCTGCCGCCAAGGCTGAGGACGAGGGCGAAGAAAAGCCCAAAAAGGCTGCTGCGAAGAAGCCCGCCAAGAAAGCTGAGTAACAGTGTAATCCCCTCTCCTCTTCAGGGGGAGGGGACGAAGCGAAGCTTAGCCGGGAGGGGAGTGCCGGAGTCCGTCGTGGAAAACCTAGCGTCCAGCCCCTTCTCCCCGGCCATCTCCATTGAAGGGGATGGGGCGAATATCTCGATCCCCGGCGATCTCCGCATTGCCGTTATCCTGCCCTGCTATAATGAGGCAAAGGCGATCGCGCAGACGGTCCAAGCTTTTGCCGCCGCGCTGCCTACCGCCAGCATCTACGTTTACGACAACAACAGCACCGACGATTCCCGCGCCATCGCTGCTGGCGCGGGCGCCATCGTGCGCAGCGTCAGCCAACAGGGAAAGGGTCATGTGGTCCGCCGCATGTTCGCTGATGTGGAGGCCGATATCTATGTCATGGCCGACGGCGATGCGACCTATGACGCGTCGGCGGCCCCCGCCATGGTCGGGGACATGCTGCGCGACAATCTCGATATGGTCGTTGGCGCCCGCAAATCCGAGGTGGAGGCCGCCTATCGCCGCGGCCATCGGCTTGGCAATCGGGTGCTGACCGGCCTGCTGCGCTATCTGTTCGGGCGCAGCTTCACGGACATTCTTTCCGGTTACCGGGTCTTTTCCCGGCGGTTCGTGAAAAGCTTTCCGGTACTCTCGGCAGGTTTCGAGATCGAAACGGAAATGAGCGTCCACGCGCTCGAATTGCGCATGCCGGTCGCTGAACATGTGACCGTCTATGCCGCCCGGCCGGAGGGTTCTGTCAGCAAGCTCAGCACTTATCGCGACGGCTGGCGAATCCTCCGCACCATCTTCACCCTATTCAGGATCGAACAGCCGATCTGGTTCTTTGGAGGCGTAGGCGCAGCACTGGTCCTTGCTGGCGTCATGCTCGCGGTGCCGCTTTTCATCACCTATGCGCAAACCGGCCTTGTGCCGCGATTTCCGACGGCCATCCTGATCACGGGCCTGATGATTATCGGCGTTCTTAACGGAATGTGCGGACTTATCCTCGATACAGTGGTGCGGGGCAGGAAGGAGATGAAGCGGCTCGCCTATCTTGCCTTTCCGGCGCCAGCGGAAGCATGCCCCCTTGAAGCTTCGGCGATTTGCTCCGATGTAGGGGCGGCACATCGATAAAGAGAAGAAAGAGTCTCAATGCACGATAAATTCCCTGATCCGGTCAGCGCGCTCGTTCCCATCGTAATTGAGCAGTCGAACCGCGGTGAACGCAGCTTCGACATCTTCTCCCGCCTGCTGCGCGAGCGCATCGTGTTCGTCACCGGGGCGGTCGAGGACCAGATGGCCTCGCTCATCGTGGCGCAATTGCTGTTCCTTGAGTCGGAAAACCCGAAAAAGGACATTTACATGTACATCAACTCGCCGGGCGGTGTGGTGACGGCGGGCATGGCGATCCACGACACCATGCAATATATCCGCCCGCGCGTGGGCACGGTGTGCATCGGCCAGGCGGCCTCCATGGGCAGCTTCCTGCTCGCGGCAGGCGAGCCCGGCATGCGCGTGGCGCTGTCCAATGCCCGCATCATGATTCACCAACCCTCAGGCGGCGCGCAGGGCATGGCGTCGGACATCGAGATCCAAGCGAAGGAAATCCTTCGTATCCGCAGCCGGATGAACAATCTCTATTCCAAATATACGGGACAAGCGCTTGAGAAGATCGAAACGGCGATGGACCGCGACACTTTCCTTGAAGCGGATGAAGCCAAGGCTTTCGGCCTTATCGACGAGGTGTTCGACCGCCGTCCGGCAGCGACCGAGGAAACGCCAAGGTTGGAGAGTTAAGCCACGCTGCACAGGGTTGGAATCGAAGGTGAAATCGGGCGCGGCTATGTACTGCGCCCCTTTTCATGTGCGGTTTTGACGGGCCGCCATGGAAAAAAAGACGTTAACGGGTTTGCAGGCTCAGATTTCACGGATTACCTTTTGAGCCGTGCCCAAAAGAAAAATTGCCATTGTTCGGCAGCAGGAATGCGGGCAACATGCCCAGAATCATGTGTCCGTATCACGGGCACAGGGAAGGTAAGATGACGAAATTGACGGGCTCTGATTCGAAAAGCACCCTTTACTGCAGCTTCTGCGGGAAGTCGCAACATGAGGTGCGCAAGCTGATAGCAGGGCCGACGGTATTCATTTGCGATGAATGCGTTGAACTGTGCAACGACATCATCCGCGAGGAAACCAAGGGCGGCCTCGTAGGCCGCAAGGATGGCGGCGTACCGACACCCCAGGAAATCTGCGACGTGCTGGATGATTATGTGATCGGCCAGGCACAGGCAAAGCGCGTGCTTTCAGTCGCAGTCCACAACCATTACAAGCGCCTCAACCACGGGACGAAGGCGGGCGATGTGGAACTCGCCAAGTCCAACATCCTGCTGGTCGGCCCCACCGGCTGCGGCAAGACGCTGCTGGCGCAGACGCTCGCCAAGACGTTTGACGTGCCCTTCACCATGGCCGACGCCACCACCCTCACCGAGGCGGGCTATGTCGGCGAGGATGTGGAGAACATCATTCTAAAGCTGCTGCAGGCCAGCGACTATAATGTCGAAAAGGCGCAGCGGGGCATCGTCTATATTGACGAGATCGACAAGATCAGTCGCAAGGCCGAAAACCCCTCCATCACCCGGGACGTGTCGGGCGAAGGCGTGCAGCAGGCGCTGCTGAAGCTGATGGAAGGCACCACCGCCAGTGTTCCCCCCCAGGGCGGCCGCAAGCATCCGCAGCAGGAATTCCTGCAGGTCGACACGACCAACATATTGTTCATCTGCGGCGGCGCCTTTGCGGGACTGGAGAAGATCATCGGTGACCGGCTGGAGGCGAAGTCGATCGGCTTTGGCGCCCATGTCGCGGCGCCCGAGGAACGCCGCACCGGCGAGCTGCTGCGTCAGTGCGAGCCGGAGGACCTGCTCAAATTCGGCCTTATCCCAGAATTTGTAGGCCGTCTGCCAGTCATCGCCACGCTTGAAGACCTCGACAATGAGGCGCTGGTCAAGATCTTGGCTGAGCCCAAGAACGCGCTGGTCAAACAGTATAAGAAACTGTTCGACATGGAGAATGTCGAACTGACCTTCACGGATGACGCGCTCGTGGCTGTTGCGAAGCGCGCTATCGAGCGGAAGACCGGTGCACGCGGGCTGCGCTCGATCCTCGAGGCGATCCTGCTCGACACCATGTTCGACCTGCCGTCCATGCAAGGGGTTGGCGAAGTGGTCATTGACAAGGATGTGGTCGAAGGCCGCAAGGAGCCGGTGCGGGTGTTCAGCGAGCGGCGGAAGACCGGCGACGCGGCTTAAAAGTCCCGTCGCGATGATTCCCCCATTGCGGGAATGTCGGCCTTCTAAAGCTTATGCAAAAGTCTGCCTTCGCGCAGAACGGCTTGCCGCCGCTCAATAGACTTCAGGTCTGTTCGCCTTGAGCTTGAAGGGCTCCCTTGCCCTTCAGAAAGGGGAAGGGTTTCGACAAGCTCAGCCCGAACGGTGCTTATGGTGCCGTCATTTCAAGCACGCATCCAGCCCGTCCCGCTTCACCACGCCGATCCGCCGCATGATGCTGTTGCCATAGCGGCGGGTGAAGCCGGTGGGTGAGATTGCAGCCCGCTTCTTGGGGAGCGGCAGAACGGCGGCGATGCGGGCGGCTTCGGTGCGGGAAAGACGGTCAGCGCCATGATTGAAGTAGCGGATGGCGCCGGCCTCTACACCATAGGTGCCGATGCCCGTCTCCGCGACGTTGAGATAGACTTCCATGATCCGCTTCTTGGGCCAGAGCGTCTCTATCAGAACCGTGAACCAAGCCTCCAGGGCCTTGCGGAAGAACCAGCCGCCCTGCCACAGGAAGGCATTTTTGGCGGTCTGCTGACTGATAGTGGAGCCGCCGCGGATACGGCCGCCATCGGCATTGCGCCGCATCGCGTCCAATATGGCCTCGCGGTCGAAGCCGTGATGTGTGCAGAATTTGGCGTCCTCCCCGGCGATGACGGCCCGCGCCATGTCAGGGTCGATGTCATCCAGCGGCATCCAGTCCTTGGTGATGCCCTTGCCATCGAGGATCATGGTCGCAGTCACAGGCGGCGGCACGAAGCGGTAGAGAAGCACCCAAAGGACAGAAAAGAGGACGAAGTAAATCAGTATCTTGAACGCGGAGCGAAGGATGCCGCGTGAACCCGTTTTGTTAGCCATGCGTGATGATTAGCGCGGAGTTTTGCGTGCGTCATCAGGATATGTGGAAGGAGGGGGGTGCTATTTTCCCTCTCCCATAGGGAGAGGCTATGGAGGCTTGCCTGCTCGTAGCCTAGCCGGAGTTGGTGAGGAGTTGTGCCCTATCAGCAGCGTTCCCCTCACCCAACTTCGACTAGGACCGACTATGTCGACCCAAGTCTCCCTCTCCCTATGGGAGAGGAGTATAAGGCAGGTTAAAGCCCCGCGGGCAGCAGCTTGCGGTCGCCCGCGATGCGCATCATTGCCTTTTGCAGCTTCTCGAAGGCCCGGACTTCGATCTGGCGCACGCGTTCGCGGCTGACGCCATAGACCTGGCTCAGTTCCTCAAGCGTCTTGGGCTCTTCGGCAAGGCGGCGTTCGGCGAGGATGTGCTTTTCGCGCTCATTGAGGTCGGCCATGGCTTCGACCAGCATTCCATGCCGGACATCAGCTTCCTGGGCGTCCGCAACGCGTTCGTCCTGCAACGGGCCTTCGTCGGACAACCAGTCCTGCCATTGACCGTCGCCATCCTCCCGCATCGGCACGTTGAGCGAGGTATCCCCGCCCATTGCCATGCGGCGGTTCATGCTGACGACGTCCTCGTTGGATACGCCGAGATCGGTCGCGATCTTCTCCACATCCTCGGGACGCAGATCGCCGTCCTCGAACGCTTCGAGATTGTTCTTCATGCGGCGGAGATTGAAGAACAGCTTCTTCTGTGCCGCGGTGGTGCCCATCTTCACCAGGCTCCAGCTCCGCAGGATGAATTCCTGGATGGAGGCGCGGATCCACCACATCGCATAGGTGGCGAGGCGGAAGCCGCGATCAGGCTCGAACTTCTTCACGCCCTGCATCAGGCCGATATTGCCCTCGGAAATCAGTTCGCTCATGGGAAGGCCATAGCCGCGATAGCCCATCGCGATCTTCGCGACGAGGCGAAGATGCGACGTCACGAGCTGCGCCGCAGCTTCAGGATCCTGATGCTCGGCATAGCGCTTCGCGAGCATATATTCCTGCTCCGGCGTGAGGATCGGGAATTTCCGAATCTCCGCCAGATAGCGGTTCAGACTTGCATCACCGCCAAGCGCAGGAATTGTCGCTGGGACATTGGTTCCGGTGGCCATGATAGGATTACTCGCTTTCCCTATTATCGTTTCTTATCCGTCCTTTATACCATGTTAATGGATGAAAGGGCGCGATTTTCTTATAACTATTTATACGCGAAGGTGCCTTAACAGTTCCTGCATGTCAGCAGGAATTTCACTTTCGAAGGTCATAGTCCTGCTATTGACTGGGTGGATAAAACCAAGCCTTGCCGCGTGCAACGCCTGCCTTTTGAAACCCAGCTTTTCCAATATTGGCCGGTGCGGTTTTCGCGGGCGGCCATAGACCGGATCGCCGACCAGCGCGTGGCCGATATGCGCCATATGGACGCGGACCTGGTGTGTGCGTCCCGTTTCCAGCCGGCATTCGACGAGTGCGGCATCGTACAGCAGCTCCTTGACATCATAATGCGTTATAGCGTGCTTGCCTCGCCCCTCGTGCTGGACCGCCATTTTCTTGCGGTCATGCGACGAGCGGCCCATCCATGCGTTGACCGTCCCCCTGGCAGGGGAAGGACGCCCGCTGACGATGGCGAAATAGCGCCGGTCGATGCTGTGCGCCGAAAATTGCGATGCGAGCCCCTCATGCGCTTTGTCCGTTTTCGCAACGACGAGAAGGCCGGATGTATCCTTGTCGATCCTGTGGACAATGCCGGGGCGCGCCACGCCTCCTATGCCGGAAAGCTGGCCCCGGCAGTGATGGAGAAGGGCGTTGACGAGCGTACCGTCAGGGTTCCCGGCCGCCGGGTGCACGACAAGGCCCGCAGGCTTGTCGACGACGATCAGATGCTCATCCTCATAGGCGATGTTGAGCGGAATGTCCTGGGGGACCGCTTCGGCCTCAGCCGGGGGAGGGACGGTGATGGCATAATGTTCGCCTTCGCTGACCTTGTGCGAGGGGGCTGCCACCGGCCTTTGCTCGCGGGTGACCTTGCCCTCCAGGATCAGCGATTTCAGCCGTTCGCGGGACATGTCCGGCATCAGCACGGCAAGTGCGCGGTCAAGGCGCATGCCGTCGCAATCTTCAGTGATGATGGCGTTGATGCTGGAAGCCCCCGAATTCACATATTAGGATATAGCCATGGCAATCCGCATATCAAGAACTCTGCTTGACAGCATCGTTTCGGATGCCGCGCGCGACGAAAAGGCGGAGCGATGCGGGCTGCTGCTCGGCGATGAGCAGAGCATAATAGCCGTGCATTTTGCTGCCAATGTGGCGCCCGATCCATGCCGCCATTTCGAACTCGATCCAGCGCTCCTCCTCGCGGCCTACAAGGCGGCGAGGGAAGGCGGGCCCCGCGTCATCGGCCATTATCATTCGCATCCCTCTGGCTGGGCGCTGCCCTCCGCTACGGATGCCGCCTGCGCCCTGCCGGACGGTTCGCTCTGGCTTCTCGTCGCGGGAGGGGAGGCAGCGCTTTGGCGGGCGGTGGAGCACGGCCCTGTCCAGGGGCGTTTCCAGGCTGAGCCGATGGAGATTTGTGGTGATGTCGAGCTTGCATAGCGAGTCCCGGTCCTGCATTAGAGACAGCGACACAATCTATACTCGACACCTTTTGGGCTGAGCTTGCCGAAGCCCTTGTTTTTTCTTTGCAAAAGCGGGTCCCCTGGGCAGGCTCAGGGCAAATGGTGCCGGGGGAATAGTTCTTGTTGCACAGGATGGGATGAATGACCGTAGAGAGTATCGATTTCGCCGCCCTGCTCTGTTCGCGCCTGTGCCATGACCTGTTGAGCCCGATCGGGGCGCTCAACAATGGGTTGGAACTGCTGGCGGATGAGAATGACCCGGAGATGCGGGCCCGCTGCCTTGAACTGCTGGCCGAAAGCGCCCGGACGTCTGCCAACAAGCTCAAATATTTCCGGCTGGCCTTTGGCTCGGCAGGCGGGTTTGGCGACATGGTGCCCGCAGGAGAAGCCAAGTCGGCTATCGAGGGCATATTCTCGTCCGGCGGCCGGGTGAATGTCGGCTGGCTCGTGGCTGAGGACAGCCTTAGCAAGGCGGCGGTCAAGATATTGCTGAACCTGTCGCTGATTGCCGGAGAAGCGCTGGTGCGCGGCGGCCAGCTCGACATCGGCGCGGAAAGCCGTGAAGGAGCCACTGAAATCGTGGTTCGGGCGGAGGGCCCGCGGATCGTGCTGGATGGGGAATTGCGCGCCGCGCTCCAGGGCGAAGCGAGGCAGGAAAGCCTGACGCCGCGCGCAGCGGCTGCCTGGATGGTCAATCGGCTTGTGACCGGAGCGGGCGGGCAGGTGATGCTGTCGGAACCCAATGACCCGGTGCTGCTGTTCGGCGTGAGCGTTCCCAGGCGGTGAGGGAAGGGCGGTTCCGTATCCGCGGCAAATGATACGTCATCCTTGCGCAGACAGGAATCCAGCTTCGTTTTGGTGACATTGATGCGTTAAGCGGGGTTCCTGCCTTCGCAGGGCCCACGAAATAGAGTTTGGTCGAGCCGCTGCCCAACCGCCTTTAACGCCGCCTTAACCAACATGGGCCATTTTGTCCCGGCTTCGAAGTCGGATGGGACCATATGGACGAGTTGCTCTCGGAATTCATTTCCGAAACCCAGGAAACCATGGAGGCTTTGGCCGGCGAAATCGTCGCGTGGGAGGCTGATCCCATGGACCGGGAAAGGCTGGATGCGATTTTCCGCTTTTTCCATACGGTGAAGGGAAGTTGCGGCTTCCTCAACCTGCCGCGATTCGAACGGCTTAGCCATGCCGCGGAAGATGTGCTTTCGGAGATTCGCGCAGGCAAGCGCGATGCTGATGCCATGACGGTTAGCGCCGTCCTGGCCATCATGGACCGGATCGGCGAACTCGCCCAGGCCGTCGTGGCAGGCACTTCGGTCCCGAGCGAGAGCGACGATATATTGATCGACGCCCTGCTCAACCCCGACATTGGGGCGGTCGTTGTAACCGAAAAGCCCGCCGGAGCGGAGACCGGGCCCGCCAGTGCCGAAGCGAGGCGTCCAACGGGGGGTATGCGCAGCATCCGCTTGCCGCTCAGCCTGATCGACCAGTTGATGAACGGTGTCTCCGACATGGTGCTGGCGCGCAACGAGCTTTCGCGCAAGCTGCGGGAGCGCTTCTCCGATCCTGAACTGGAAAGCACCTTTGAACGGCTGTCCAACTGCGTGGCCGATATGCGCGATGCGATCAGCAAGACGCGCATGCAGCGCGTCGACAGGCTGTTCGTGGCCATTCCGCGCATTGTACGCGACGTTGGCCGCGAACTGGGCAAGAAGATCGACCTCATCATCGAGGGGGGCGATGTCGAGATGGACCGCGAGATGGTGGAGATGGTGGTCGACCCGGTGACCCATATCGTCCGCAACGCGATCGACCATGGAATCGAGGCACCCGCCGAGCGCCTGAAGGCCGGAAAAGCAGAGGCAGGACATCTGCGTGTCGCCGCCCGTCAGGCGGGCAACCAAATCGTCATCGAGATTGCCGATGATGGCCGCGGGATAGATACCGATAAGCTCGTCGCGAGGGCGATCGCCTCCAATATCATCAGCCGGGAGAAGGCGAACGAGCTTTCCGATGCTGCGCGGCTGGACCTGATCTTTGCACCCGGCCTCTCAACCGCGAAGGAAGTTACCTCGGTCTCCGGCCGGGGCGTCGGCATGGACGTCGTGCGGTCGAATGTCGAACGGATCGGCGGTGTCATCGGGCTTGACAACCATCCGGGCAGGGGCCTTCGCATCACGCTCCGCGTTCCGTTGACCCTGACCATCATTCCGGGGCTGATCATTCGCGCCGGGGGACAGCACTTCGCCATTCCCCGCGCGGCCGTGGTGGAGATACTGCACGACAATAATGAGACGCTGTCGATTGCAAGCGTCGGCGGCGCCCGCGTTGCAACCATCCGCAACATCCGCCATTCGATGATCGATCTTGAGGACCTTCTGGGACTAGAAGCCATCAAGGAGGGCGGGAAGCGCACCTTGGTGGTCATCCGCTCGACCTCCGGCGTGCCGTTTGCGCTCGGGGTGCAGGCGGTGGACAATCATGAGGAACTGGTGATCCGTCCGGCGGCGCCCCTGGTCATGGCTTCGGGCCTATATGCTGGAATGACGCTTCCGGATAATGGCCAGCCCATGCTCCTGCTCGACGCGAGCGGCCTCGCCAGCGCCGCCATGCTGCCGATGATCGATGGTGAAGCGGAGGCCAAGGAACATCGCGGCCCGGACAAGGATGTTGCCGCGGCGGAACTGGTCAGCGCACTCATGTTCACGGAGCGGACGGGCGAGGAACGGCTTCTGCGCCTGTCGCTGGTCGAACGGGTCGAGGACATCCCCGCTGAACAGTTCGGCCAGTCCGCCGGCCAGTGGTTCGTCCGGATCGAAGGCAAGCTTCTGCCGGTTGTGCACCGGCTCGACGATCTTTCCGAAGGAGCGGTTACGGCGCTTCGCCTGCGGGATGGAGAGAATGAGTTCTGCTATCCGGTCGCGCATATCATGGACATCGTGCAAATGCCCCCAGTCCCGGATCTTACCTGCCGGAGCGGCATCATTTCGGGGGTCACGGCTATTGAGGGCAAGCAATATGAGGTTATCGATCCCTTCGCGCTGCTTGCGTCGGTTCCTGAAGAGATAGTGGCGGGCCGGCCCGTCCGCTGTCTTCTCGCGGACAAGGACGATCCTTGGATGCAGGAGATATTGGCGCCGCTCATCCGTCAGGCGGGCTATGAGCCGGTGCTGGATGATGCGACCGCGGCGAATGAGGCCGATATAGTGCTGTGTTTCGCCCAGTCGCCCGTCGCGGAAACGATCGTCGATCGGCCGGTGGTGAAGCTGCGCAACGCGCAGCGGCCGCAGGGGCCCAATGACCAAAGCATCTATCGCTATGACCGGGACGCCCTGATCGCGGCGATCGAATCTGCCAAGATGGAAAGGGCGGCCTGATGGGCGAGCTTTACCTATTTGCCAGCATCGGCGGCACGAACGTTGCCATTCGTACCTGCCAGATCGAAGCGGTGGTGAAATTGACGGAGATTTCGCCCGTCCCGCGCGTCCCGAGCCATGTGGTGGGCCTTTCCGCGCTTCGCAGCCGGGTGCTTACGATCATCGATACAGCCGCGCTGGTATGGGGCAGGCAAGCCACCACTGCTCCAGGATCATTCGCAATCATTACCGACATTGTTGGCCACAGCTATGGCATGACGGTGGATTCGGTAAGCGACATTGCCCCCGCTGTCAGTGGCGAACTGCCGCTTTGCGGCCAACTCGATCCGGCATGGCGGCCCTTCACGCAAAAAATGGTGGAAAATGAAAATGGCCCTCATCTGCTGATCAGCCTCAGCAGTTTCGTAGAGCAAATGCAGCCGCTCGCTGCTTGAAGGGGGCGTTTACCATTCTCTTACGAAGATGCCGTAGCTTTGGCATAACACCGGCAAAAAAGGTCGTTTCATGAAAAATTGTCTCGTGGTCGATGATTCCAAGGTGATCCGGAAGGTCGCCCGGCACATATTGGAATCGCTGCAGATTTCGGTGTCTGAGGCGTGCGACGGCAGGGAAGCGCTTGCCCATTGCGAAACGTCGGTTCCTGACGTGGTGCTGCTCGACTGGAACATGCCGGTCATGAGCGGCATGGAATTTCTGCAGGCGCTCGGCGACCTTCCGGTGGAGCCGCGGCCCAAGGTCATCTTCTGCACGACCGAGAACGGAATAGGCCACATCAAGGCGGCCGTGGAGGCGGGCGCCGATGAATATGTGATGAAGCCGTTCGACAGGGATACTCTGGAAAGCAAGCTGCAGATCGTCGGCGTCATCTGAACCTGAAAGGCCTTCGGCGATGCCCCGCTCTGTACCAATGAAGGCCGCCGGCGAATTGTCTCCTGAGCGCCCTATCCGCCTGCTGATCGTCGATGACTCGCTGGTGGCGCGGAGCGTGTTCGAGCGGATCGTCACCCAGGACAAGCGGTTCGAGTTGTGTGAGAAGCTGGCCAGCGCGGCCGAAGCCATAGCCTACCTCGCCAGCCATCGAGTCGATGTCATCATGCTGGACATCGAGATGCCGGGCCAAAGCGGTTTGATGGCTCTCCCGGAGATACTGAAGCAGGGTGGCCAGGCCCGGGTCATCATATTGTCCTCCAATTGCGATGAGGGGAGCGCAGCAGCGGTCGAGGCGCTCGCTATCGGGGCGAGCGATATCATGGCGAAGCCCGGCCGCAGCGTCTTTAGCGGCCAATTTCCCGAAATGCTGATCAAGCGCCTTTTGAAACTGGGCGAACAGGCAAGGTGGCAAAATAAAAGCGAGGGCAGCATTGGCTGCGGATTGCGCCGGACCGGCCGCCGCGGCAGCATCGCTTGCCTTGGCGTCGGGGCGTCGACTGGCGGCATCCATGCGCTCGGCCAGTTGTTCGAGGGACTGGGCGTAGGGATCGGCGTGCCCATCATGCTGACGCAGCACCTGCCGCCCAACTTCATGCCCTATTTCGCGCTTCAGCTTGGCCGGATGACCCCAATGCCGGTCAAGATTGCCGAGGACGGCGATCTGCTGAAGCCCGACCATGTCTATATCGCTCCAGGCGAAGCCAATCTCACTTGCCGCACGCGGCGCGACGGATCGGTCAGCGTCCTCCTTGACGCCGAACGCGAGCCTTTCGCCAGCATGCCCGCGGTTGATCCCATGTTCACCTCAATGGCGCAAACCTTTGGCCCCGCCTCGGCGGCTGTCGTGCTGACCGGCATGGGGCGGGACGGGACCGCTGGAGCCCGGAAAATCGTGGATGCAGGGGGCTGGATCGTGGCGCAGGACGCCGAAACCAGCGTGATCTGGGGCATGCCTGGCTCAGTGGCGAGAGCGGGGCTGGCGAGCGCCCTCCTGCCGCCGGTGCAGATCGGCCCCTATATGCTCAGCCAGATGGCGAAGGCCGCATGACGGAGGCCGAATTCTCCGGCGCCATGCGGGTCCTCGCAGGATTGCTCGAGGCGCGAACCGGGCAGCAGCTTGCGGCCAATCGTATGTGGCGGATCGAGACCGCCATGAAGCCGCTGCTGCGCGCACAGAATATCGCCAACCTCGAAGACCTGGTGAGCCGGCTATTATCGGGCGATGAACGGCACCTGCTGGATGCCGCCGTGGACGCCATGCTGAACAATGAAAGCTCATTCTTCCGCGACCTTTCCACCTTCGGCATGATCGAACGGGAACTGCTTCCGCACTTGGCCGCCTCTGGCAAGCAGACGGTGCGGATCTGGTGCGCGGGCTGTTCGACCGGGCAGGAGGCGCTTTCCATCGCCATGCTGATCCGCAAATATCCAGAGCACTGGTCTGGATGCCGGGTTCAGATATTGGCGACCGACATTTCCTCTTCCGTGATCGCGCGCGCTCGATCTGGGCTTTACAGCCAGATGGAGGTACAGCGGGGCCTTGGCATCAATGACCTGCTGCGCTGGTTCGAACCGGCAGGCGACGACTGGCAGGCCAGCCGCGACCTGCTGGACCTTATCGACTATCGTGTCGACAATCTGCTGGAGCCGCTGGTTCCGCCCTTTCACTATGACCTCATCCTGTGCCGCAACGTGCTGCTATATTTTTCGGTCGAGTTGCGCCGGAAAGTGTTCGACAATCTCGTAAGCCTCGCCGCTGCGGATGGTCACCTGATCCTTGGGGCGGGTGAGACTGTGATGGGCCAGACGGATGATTTCGTCGCCAGCCGGGACTTCCGCGGCAGCTATGAACGGCGCATCATCCATCCTGCGCAAATGCGGACAGGTTCGGCTGGCGGGCTCCGATAGCTTCAGCTTCGGGCATGGAACGTGCCCGTCGCAGGCTGAGCTTCCTTCCTCGAGTTCGGCCAGGGTACCGCTACGAAGATTAGTGCGTTATCGTCCTCTGAATCTGGAGCAATATGAGGACATGTCATTTGCGTGCCTATCTGTTGGGGCTGTCCCGCCTCTTGAGCGTCACGGTCTTGCCGGCACTGGCTTTTTCGCAGGTTCAGGCGGCTGAGTCTGGGCCGTTCGACCTTCCGGGTCCAGGCTTGCGTGTTACGGTTGAGCGGCACGGGATCACGCTTCCAATCGATGCCGTGCCCGCGCTCGCGGCCGGTGACCAGCTTTCCATACAGGCCGACATGCCGAAGGATCAGGGGACGAATTTCCTGCTTCTGTCGGCATTCCTGCGCGGCGCGACCAACCCGCCGCCAAGGGATTGGATCAAGACCGCCGAGACATGGAAGCGCAAAGACAAGGATAAGAACCTCTCCTTGAAGGTACCCGAAGGGGCAAAGCAGCTCGTCCTTTTTCTGGTGCCCGAAACGGGGGGCGCATCCGATGCGATTTCGGACACGGTGCGCGGCCGCCCTGGTGAGTTTGTACGGGCGACGCAGGCGCTCAATCAGGCTTCGCTGGACCGCTCCCGCCTGGACGCCTTCATGGGGGCAATCCAGGCGCAGGGGAATACCCATCCCGAATTTCTGCGGACGCTTGCGCCGGTCCTGGCACGCAGCCTGTCGATGAAGCTCAACGAGGGCTGTCTCGACAGGGTGATTGCCCGCCAGGCCTCCTGCCTGCTTGAAGACCGGGAATCGCTTGTGCTTCCTGACATGCACAGCAGTTCGGTAGCCGAGACCCTGGCGGGGGCGCCGACTGATCTTGCCCTGCAGCTCAGCACCACCCGGGAAGCGGGCTATGGCTATTACACGCCCTATATCGGCGTTGTCCGGGATGTTGCCCGCATGTTCGGCGCCTTCAGCAATCCGCAGTTCAACTATCTGCCCGCTCTGAGCATACGCCGGAGCGACAATGTGGCGCTGCTGCTCAATGCCGCACCTTCCTTCCAGAAGCCGAAATCCGTTCTGGTCGCGGCCATGCCATCCATCGAAGCTGACCGTCCACCACAGTTGCGCAGCCTGCAGCAGGAGCCGATCTGCGCGTCGCGTCAGGATGTATTGCTGCCTGTTGACGGCGCTCCGCTGATCTACTCCACCAGCTATGCCCGGAACATGGCGATCAGGATTACGGCCGCTGGCGGGAAAACCATCGACCTTCCAGTTGAGGCACGAGCGGATAGGGGCGGTTATGTCCTGAAGAGGGATCGCGCGATACCCGCAGATGTTTCCGGCAATGTTACGGCTGCGCTCCATGGTTTCTGGGGCTTCAAGCAGTTCCAGGGACCGGAATTTTCCCTGCAGTTTGCAGGCGGCGAGCCATGGCAGCCTGTCGACGGCACATTGCTGACACCCGGCCGGGACAATAGCGTGACACTGAAAGGTGTTGCGCCAGCCTGTATTGCAGGCATCTCCCTGAGCCGAGGGAAGTCCAAGCCGAAGGCGTTGTCATGGGAAGTGCGCGGCGACAATATGCTGTCGCTCAACGTGCCGGTAGCTGGCGGCGGGCCGGACGGTCTGGTTCTGCAGATCAAGGAATATGGCGCTTCCGAACCCGTCAATGTGCCTCTGCCAGTCGCGCAACCTGCTGCGCTGCCAGCCCCGGAATTGCCACCTGCCATGTGAGCGGAACGCCTTTTCAGTGTTTATTGAAGGGAAAGACGGATGAAGATCGTGGTGACGAGCCTGCTGGTCGACGATCAGGCCAAGGCGCTGGCCTTCTACCGGGATGTGCTTGGGTTCGAGCCCAAGCTGGACGTGCCCATGGGCGAGCACCGCTGGCTGACGCTTACCTCGCCGGGGGATTCCGATGGCGTGCAACTGCTGCTGGAGCCCGACGCTCATCCGGCTGCAAAGCCGTTCAAGGCGGCGCTCAAGGCCGATGGGATTCCTTTCACATCCTTCGCGGTCGAAGACGTGCACGCCGAGCATGCCCGGCTTTCCGCGGTGGGCGTCCACTTCACCCAGCCGCCGACCGCCATGGGTCCCGTGACTATTGCCGTGTTCGACGATACATGCGGGAATCTCATTCAGATTGCCCAGCAACACTGACCGTCGTGGCGTTCAGTCGTAGCTTAGCTCCGGGAAGAAGTCGCCTCGGCCTTCCGGGCTCATGTCGAGCAGGCCCCAGACCGGATCGACCAGATCGCCGGCGCGGTGGTCCTGGCCCGGTTCCTCGTCCACGTAAAGCAATTCGCTGCCCCAGAAGTGGCGCACCGTTCCGTCGGCATGTTTGCGGAACACATTATACATCGGCTGATCCCAGTCCTTCCCTGGTTCATAGCCGCGGGCGGCACGCATTTCCGGGCCAAACTTCGTTGTGTCACCGAAATAATGGTGGGAATAGCCGTTGCCAGCAGTCGAAAGCAGCTTGAGATTGCGCCAGCCCCGCTTTCGCGCCCAAGCCTCCAGGCGGGCGATTGGTGACTTGGCGACGATATAGGTGGGGAAGCGCTGGTCTGCGTGGAAGACACTGCCGTCGAGTCCGTCGAGCGTGTGGGTGCAGCCGTTGCAGGGCTGGTCACGCTCGGGTCCGTACATGAAGCTGTAGAGCAGGATGCTGGGATAGTCGCCGAACAACTCGGAGAGCCTTACTTGTTCAGGCCGTTGGTTCGCGCCGATCCGTTCGAATAGGAAATCTTCGGGTACCGCACCGCCCGGCGGCAGTGCGCGGCGCTGGGCGGCGACCGTTTCAAGCTGGCGGCGCAGGGCGATCTCTGCGTAGAGCAGCGCGTTTCGCGCGGTCCGGTATTCAGCGCTTTCGTTGGGGAAGGACAGATGTAGCATCATTACCTCCTGGGTCAGTACTGATCGGGTGCTTTGAGCGGGAGCAAAGGGCGCGGGGCTTCGCGTGAATAATGGTATTCAGGCCGAACCGTTCCCTGATGTTATCCAAGCAGGGCTTGGCCAGCCAGAAGCGCAGCGCCTCCAGCCGCCACTGCAAGCGCGCTTGCCAAGCCGGCATAGGCGCCGATCCTCGTTCCCCCGACCCAGGCGGTCATGACGGCCTTTGCCAGAGTGTTCACCCCTACGGCCAGCGCGATCGCTTGCATCCCCAAGGCAAGGCTTAGCTGCTGCCCGCCAAGGCGGGCCATGGAGATTGTGATGGCGTCGACGTCCGCGATGCCCGAAATGGCACTGACGGCCAGCACGGCGGACTCACCCACCATGTCCCGCACAACCTCCGCCGCGAGCAGGACGATGGCGATCAACGCGGCAAGTTTGATCGCCGTGCCCAGCTCAAGCGGGTTGTCGATCCTGATTTCGGCAGTGGCGGTCTTGCCATCGCCGAACAAAAGGAGCGCGGCTGCGGCTCCCATGACAAGCGCGAGGGCCAGAAGCGGAGGCCATAGGACAGGCAATAACGCGCGATTGAGCAGTGAGGCCACCACAAACACGCGCACTGCCATGACGACTCCCGCGATCAATATGCCCCCTGCAAGCAGGCGGCTGGAGTCAGGCTGTTCCTTGCCAAGCCGGGCGAGAGTCAGGGTGGTGGCGGTGGAGGAGGCCAGGCCGCCTGCAATAGCTGCCATCACGACCCCTGCGCGGTCCCCAAGCGCACGGATCGCGACATAGCCGCCGAAGGAGATCGCCGCGATCATGATGGCGAACAGCCAGATCTCGGCGGGATTGACTGATTGCCAGGGATCGATCGGCCTGTTCGGCAGGACCGGCAACAGCAGGAATGTCATGGTCAGTAGAATGAGCCCCGACCGGATTTCCTCCCAGCGCAGGGCGGCAATCCATCGATGCAGCGGTTCCCGAAGGGCAAGAACGAGCGTCATCGCGACCGTGGCGGCAACCGCAATTCTAAGGTCGCCAAGAACCCCGTAAGCGCCAAGAGCGAAAGTGAGCAGTCCGGCTACGACCGTCGTTGCGCCAAGATCCTTGTTTTCCTTGGCCTCCAGCCATTGGAAGGCTGCAAATACGCCGGCATAGCCGATGAAGCAAAGCCCCAGGACGACGGGATTGGTCGCCAGCGCCATGGCTCCGGCAACGCCGCCGAGCAGGCCGGAAAGCGCAAAAGTCCGAAGGCCCGCAGCACGCTTGCCTTCCTCCTGATCCCGCGTGTGCCAGCCCCGTTCAAGGCCGACCAAAAGACCGATCGCCAGCGCGACCGCTAATCGGCTGAGCAGCGCATCCATGCCGCCAGCATGCACCGAGCCTGCGTTCCCGGCAAGAGGAGCGCGCTGAGACAAGGGTAACGAAATGGAGAAGGGCGCGCCTGAAACAGACGCGCCCTCCCTTTTTACCGATAGGCTCGATCAGAATTCAAAATGTACCGTACCCATCACAGTGCGCGGCGCGCCTACCGTGAAGTTGGGACCATTGGATCCCTGCACCTGCGTCATGAAGCTGCCGAAATAGAATTCGTCGAACAGGTTGGTCACATTGAGTTGGAAATAGGTCTTGTCCAGGCCCCACTGCGCCAGGCTCAAGCGGGCGTCCAGATCAACCAACGTATAGCCCTTTACCAGCACGTCGTTGAGGTCCGTGGCATAGCGGTCGTCGACCCATTTGCCCTGAAGGCCGAGGCTGACCGGCCCGGCGGTGAATTCGGCCCGGCCGCCAAGCTGCCATTCCGGCGTTTCAGGGACCAACTTGCCCTTGGTCGGCAGGATCTGAGTGGAGCTGACCTCAATATTATCCTTCAGTTCGGCATGGGTATAGGAACCGAAGGCATAGAGCGTGACCTGATCGATGGGCCGCCAGGCGATGCTGCCGTCAAAGCCGTAGCTGTCGACCTTGCCGACATTGCGGTCGAGCGAAATGCCGAGGTCGCGGTCAAAGGAGGACACGATCCGGTTCTTGTAGTTTATCACCCAGCCCGTCAACTGCGCCTGAATCCGCGAGCTGCTGTAGCGCACCCCGAGGTCGAAGGAGTCGGTCGTTTCGGGCTGCACATCCACCACGGCGGCGCGATAGAGATTGTCGGTGCGCGGCGCGGAGAAACCCTTCGCATAGCTGCCGAAGATGCTCGCCTGGTCAGTGAACTTGTAATTGAAGCCGGCATTGGGAAGCAGCTTGTCATATTTGTAGGTTTTTTCGAATGGCCGGGCAAAGGTCGGGTCCACCGTGCTCGCCGGCTGCGTCGAGCAATAGGCGAAGCCGTTCGCCGGCATGGTGTAGCAGTGCTGGTCAAGCTTGCGTTTGAAGAACGGAGCGCGGATACCCGCCTGAACCGTCAGGCGCTCGTCCATGAACTTGCCGACATATTCGCCCGCGACCTGGTGAAGCAGGGCAATCGACAAGCGGTCGCGCTGTTGCAACTGGGCTCCGTCGGCCGAAATCACCCCCGGTTCATTGCGTCCGCCGAAGACATCGAGCGGATTGCCGCTCGCGTTCAAAAAGCCGAATTCGCCGGTCTGGCGATGTCGGCCACGGTCGAACGAATAGGCAAGACGGAGACGGTGGTTTTCTGTCACGTCCCAGATCAACGAAGCGGTGGCCAGATAACGGCGGGTGTTGGTATTGTTGGGCGTATAGACGCGCACTGTGTCCAGTATGTCGCTGTCACCATTCAGATCGACACCAAGCGCGCTGGAGGAGCCAATGAGCTGTGCCGAGTTTTCGGCCAAGGCGGTCGAACCGCCGCCATTGGCGAGCACATATTGGAAGGCGCCATCGACGGTGAACATCAGATTTTCGGTGAGCGTGAAGCGCGAATTGAACCGGACGTTGCCTGTGTTGGAGGGGTTGATGCGGACCCCATGATAGTTCGAGCAGGTCGACGCTGCCTGCGCCGTCCCGGCTACCGGCGTAGGTACGGTGCAGGTGGCATCATAGTCGAACGCCATGATAGCGTCTTCCTGCGCGCCCGAGAAATCGCCGATGAGCGCTGTATTGTTGATGCCGGCGGGAAGGGTTTCCCCCGTCAATGTCCGAATCTCCGAAAGATTCGGAGCGCGATAAAAAGTGTTCCGGTTCTCATTATAATGCCCGGCGATGGAGATGAAGTCGCCATTGTCGCCGATCGGCTGGTAGATGCGGGCATTATATTGCTGCTTGTCGATCTTGCCCGGGCCCTTGAACTTGTCGTTGCGGGCCATGCTGGCGGAGAAGAAGGCCTTGGTGCCAAAGCTGGTGAAGACGCCGGTATCGATCGCACCGAAGACCCGGTGGAAATCATCCTCGCCATAGGATGCGGAAAGCACCGCGCCCAGATCATCCTTGGGCAGGCGGGTGCGGTAATTGACCGTGCCGCCCGAAGCCGAAGCAGTGGGGCTGTCCACGTCCGTCGCGCCAAGATTGACGTTCACCTGATCGATGAGTTCAGGATCGAGCTGCTGGTTGGAAAAGATGGCATAGTTGCCCGTGTCGTTGAGCGGCATGCCGTCAAGGGTCAGCGAAATGCGGTTGCCGTCAAAGCCACGGATGCGAAGATTGCCACCCGACGAGCCATAGGCGTCCGAATTGGTGAAGTTGACACCAGGCACCATGTTGATGGCGTTGAGGATCGTTTGGCCAGGATTTTGCCGCTCGATCAATTCCTGCGTAAGAACGGCCTTCGCCTTTGTCGTCTCGGGCGCGACGACACCGCCGATGCCGTCGGTTACCCGAGCGCCCATCACGATGATTGTTTCCTCGGTTTCAATCGAGCCCGTCGACTGGGCGAATGCGGGAGCGGCCGTCAAAGTCGAGGCAAGAGCCACAAGGCTGGCGCCAAAAAGATTTCCATAGATTTTCACGAGTTGTTTTCCCCCAATGCAGTTATGCATCAGGCACCCGCTCCAGGGCTGCGACTATCGTGACCGCTTGAGCGCTCCTTGGGGAAATTTTTTTACTCCGGCATGACCGAAGCATGACTGGGACATTACATCCTGCTGAAATGTTTGTGAAACACGGAGGCAAGAATTACTTGACCGACAGCCGTTGCTATTTCTTCAGCAAAATCTCTGCGGGCTTGCCAGTGGCATCAGTATTTTTGGCTTCGGGCTGCCCAAGCAGGCGGCGCAGCAAGGGATAGACTTCGACATTGTCGATAAGCCCGATGTTGGTCCCCTTGGTGAAAGCGGGGCCCGAGGCAATGAAGAGCGCCCGCATCTCCGGCATGTCATTCGACCATCCATGCGCGCCGCCCGGCGACAGCGGGTAGGGCGATGGTCCCGAAAGGATCACCCAGCCCGGATCGGCGAGGCATATGATTGCCGCCACGCGCGGATTTTGGCCATAATGAAGGTGCACCGGAAATTTTTCGCGCTCATGGCAGGCCATGTGCGGATGCGGTTTCAATAGTGCGCTGTGAACGCGGCGGTCAGTGCCGGCAGCGGGCTCTATAGCCGCATATGGGCCGGTTTCGACGGCAATATAGCTTTGCCGTTCGATAAGCGCGTCAAGCTGGATCGTCTTCGCTTCATCGGTTGCCGCCATGCCATGATCGGAGACAAGGATGAGATTGGCAGGACGTTCCAGCTTCGCGATCTCCTCGGCGAGATGCCCGACTGCCGCATCCACCTCCGCAATGGCCTTGTTGACCTCTGCGCTTTCGGGCCCGAAGCGATGTCCGCCGGTATCGACGGCGTCAAAATAAAGTGTCACGAGGCGTGGACGGATGGCCTCGGGCCGCCGCAGCCAATCGATGACCGTGTCCACGCGTTGCGCATTGGAAATGGCTTGGTCGAACCTCAGCCAGTCATGCGGACGGCTGTTCTGAATGGCGACTTCGCTACCCGGCCAGAAAGCTGTCGCTGTGCGAATGCCTGATTTTTCCGCGGTCACCCAAATGGGTTCCACCTGGCTCCACCAGAAGGGATCGCGCGATTGCTGCGCATCGCCCAGGGAGAACATTTGCCCCGGACGTTCCGGGTCAATCATGCTGTTGCCGACGATTCCGTTCCGGTCAGGCCGCAACCCCGTGACGATGGCATAATGATTGGGGAAGGTTTTCGTGGGAAAGCTGGGTTTCAGCACCCCGCGTGCGCCCTCCGCCGCCAAAGCATTCAGATGCGGAGTGATGCCGCGCTCCAGATAGTCTGGACGGAAACCGTCGATAGAGATCAGGATGGTGACGGGGTTTTCCGAAGTGCGCGTTTGCGCATGGACCGTACTGACACTCGAAAGGATCAGCAGCCAGAGAAGCAAGGATCGAAGCATGGATCGCCAGCTAATTGCGGGTGATGACAGCTACGTGACGCATTGCCTATCGGCCTGCACATTGCCGCTGACCTGAAAGGAAGTTTCGGCTTTGTCGTCACGCGGAAACAGTGCCTTGCTGGCACAATGCGCAAGAGCTGCTCCTGCGAGCTGGGCAGCGATAAAGGCGGGCACATGGGCGGGGGCAATGCCGGCAAAGCTGTCGCTGAGGCTTCGGGCAATGGTGATGGCTGGATTGGCGAAGCTGGTCGAAGATGTGAACCAATAGGCGGCGGATATATAGAGAGCCACGCTTGCGGGCACAGCGCGGGGATGGGTTCTTGCAGTGCCTAGGATCGTCAGCACTAGGCCGAAGGTCGCCACCATCTCGCCCAGCCATTGCCCCAAGCCGGTGCGGGCTGTGCTTGATATCTGCAATATCGGCAGTTCGAACATTCCATGTGCCATCCAGACGCCAAGCAAACCTCCTCCAAGCTGGGCGAAAATATAGAGTATCATAGCCTGGGTCGTGATCTCTCCCCTCCAACGGGAGATGAGGCTGACCGCCGGATTGAAATGCGCCCCCGACAGGGGAGCCAGCATAGTGATGAGGACGAACAGCATTGCTCCGGTGGCGAGGCTGTTCCCCAGAAGCGCAAGGGCCGTATTGCCCCCGGCCAGCCGGTCGGCCATCACGCCTGATCCGATCACGGTTGCAAAAAGGAAGAAGCTGCCGATTGCTTCGCCCGCCAGGCCGCGCGGGAGCGGCGACGTCATGCGGAGTCCTTTCTGGTGGCGCCTTCCTCAGCGCCAATCGCATTCAGCTTGCCCTCTGCTGCCTCACGGTCGAACGTGGCGAGCGGAAGTGCCAGGAACAAATCTATCCGCCGGCGCAGATAGCGGAGTGCCTGCATGAACGCCTCACGCTGCTCCTCGCCTTCGACGGCCGCAGGGTCCTCAATTCCCCAATGGGCTGTGATCGGATGCCCCGGCCATAGCGGGCAAGTCTCTCCCGCCGCATTGTCGCACACCGTGAAGATGAAATCGAATGCGGGTGCGCCCGGACCGGCAAACTCATCCCAGCTTTTTGAACGGAGATCCTGCGTAGCTATGCCGAGATCCGACAGTACCTTCAGCGCCATGGGATGTACCGCCCCTTTGGGATAGCTGCCTGCGCTATAGGCCCTGAAATGTCCCGCCCCATCATGGTTCATCAGCGCCTCGGCGATGATCGAGCGGGCGCTGTTGCCAGTGCACAGGAAGAGCACGTTATAGATTTTGCCAATCACCACACACTCCCTCAGCAGCAGCTCAATTCAGCGGCTAGCGGCCGGCAAAGCTCGGCCCTTCCGGCACAGCAATCCTTGGCCAGGAACAGCATCAGATCGCCTAACCGGGCAATATCGGCCCGATATTCAATAATGCGGCCGTGGCGTTCGGATCTCACCAGCCCCGCGCTTTGCAGGATGGCAAGATGGGTGGACAAGGTATTGCCCGGCACGTCCAGAGCATGCGCAATCGCTCCGGCGGCCAGGCCATCGGGCTCATGCCTTACCAGCAGGCGAAAAGCTGCCAGGCGGGTATGTTGCGACAACGCCCCGAGAGCGACGATAGCGGATGATGTATCCATAATTCGAGATATATCGAATAAATGCGGTGTGGCAAGACCAGTAACGTCCTGCGTAGGAAACGTGCCGTCCCTTCGCATGGAATCACTGGGCCGGTGCGATATCGCTTGCCACCAGCATTTTGCGGTCCCTGGAGATGGACCATAGCCGCCAGGGTGTTTTCGGGTCCCAGGCGATGGCCTGGCCTGCGGTGCCGATGGCTATGGTAGCTGCCAATTTGAGCGCCGAACCCTCGGGCGGGACGTCCAGCCCATAAAGCTCGGTCCGGTCATGACCCGTCACATAGAGCCTGCCGTCCGGCCCCCAGCTTCCGCCCGAGCAGCTTTTCGGCGCAAATTTTTCCAGCAATTCGGGTGGAAAGGACCACGTCTTCTGCTGCCGGAAACGATCGTCCATCTGAACCAGCACAGTATGGCGATGATCCCGGCCAGGCTCTCCGCCCTTGCCGTCGTAATTGGCAAATACCGCCCACCATTTCCCGGCATGGCGGGTGATGACCGTCAGCGATCCTGGTCCTCGGCCAAGATCGACCGTGCGTACATGCCTGAGTGTCCGGGGGTCGAAAAATTCAACGGTGCTGGTTTGAGGGACGCTCGGGTAATTGGATGCGGCGCAGACGAGTTGACGGTCCCATGTCATGCAACTGTTGATATGCGGAAAACGGGCAGGGTCGCCCTGCCATTCAGCAACGCGCTTGCCCGTCGCCATCGCATATTTGCCGATGCGGCTATTATCGACGGCATAGACATGGGTGCCGTCCGAAGCGACGCCCTGATTGGCCTCTGCGGCGTCAATGCGAAGGGCAACTGGCGCTGCGCCCTCCTGCGCTGAAACCGGGGAAGCCAGACACAGCAGAAAGGCAGCAACGATCCGATCAGGCCGCATAGGAAAATTCCCGCCTGCTTCCTTCATACATACCGAACAGATCGGCGAAATGATGATCCATTGTCCGCACATTGGCGGCTTCGGCAGTCGCGGCGCCGCGTTGCTTGAGCGGATCGGCTTCAATGAACGCTGTTATCGCCGCGGCAAGGCTGCCGGTATTTGCTGCCTCATAGCGCCCGCCCTGGCCCGCGCGGAACTGATCGGAAGCGCCGCCCATGTCCGGCACAATCAGCGGCAGGCCGCTGGCTCGCGCCTCGGCGGCCACCATGCAAAAAGTTTCCGCCTCGCAGCCATGGACCAAGGCGTCGGCGCTCGCCAGTAGCCGCGCCAGTTTTTCCCGGCCCCTAATTGCTTCGGTGAGCTGGATATGCGGATTGTTGCCGATGGTACGCGTCAGTTTCGGTCTCTCACGGCCGCTTCCCAGCAGCAGCAGGCCGACTGGCTGATCATAGCCTGCGGCAGTGACAGCCTCTATGACCATGGGCCAGCGCTTTTCGGGAGCAAGGCGGCCAAGGCCGATCAGCAGCGTCGCATCCCGCCCAAGCCCGCAGCGGGCGAGTATTTCTTCGCGAAGCGCTTCGTCGCGCATCTGCGGAGAGAAATGGCCTGGCTCCACCCCCATGGGAATGGTGACGACCTTGCCGAGCCCACCAGAGCCCAATCTTGACGCTAGATCATGGCTCGCGCTCACGACCATGTCATAGCTTTGGTCCAGGCGCCTCAGATGCCGCCAGAACCACTCGAAGTGACGGTCGATCTGCTCCCGGTCCGCCAGCGCCCCGAACCAGCGATAGGGGTAGGCGGCCAGGGGATCGGCATGCATGATCAGCGATCGCGGCGCATTGCCCCGCCAGCGCGCCACCATGGAGGCGCTGCCCCAAGGCGATGACGTTTCCACCAGGTCCGGGCGAAGCTGATCCAGTGCATGGTGCAATGCGGCTTCGTCATCGAAATAGCGATAGCGGCGGTCCAATGGAAAGCGCGGGCTGGGGAGGCTGACGATCCTGGCGCTGGGACCATGGTGCTGAACACCGCTTTTTTGGCCCGGTACAAGGATGATGATTTCATGGCCAGCCGCTGGCCCGGCATGCAGCTTTCGCTCCACATAGGTTTTCACGCCCCCGCCATGGGGCGTGTAGAAGGCGCAGACATCGACAATCCGCATGCCTATTCTCCCAAGGGCCGGAAGGAGAGAAGGCCCCGGCGATAGTTGATGACGATGGAGAGGCGCGTTGGACTGGAATAGGCCATGGCGCTCGCCTGCTCAGCCTTGGGCTTGGCTGTGCCAAGTCTAGGATTGCCGGCAAAGCCGATCCCATCGACCGACAAGCCGAATTTCCTGTTGCTGTCACGGTCATGCAGCAGGCTGAGCGCATAGGGTCCCGAACGAGGCACGCGAATGCAGATCTGCACCGCTCCCTTGCGCGGAACGGGGACTTCGACGCGGCGGAAAACCTTGCCCTGGCTGATCAGGATATTGTCGTCGTCAAGGAAATCCTTGTCGTTCGCGGGATAGGCTTCCAGCTTGAGCCGGCCCCTGCGGTCCTTGAGCCCCTCTACCCTGACGAGAAAGGCAGGACCGTCTTCATTCGGACGGCATTGCGCTTCGGACTTCCCCAGATCGGGTGTGGAAGGGATGATCGCGGCGCCCACCAGCAAGGTCAGCGTCAGCCCAGTCATGCCTTGCTTCCTTCCCGGATCAGCTCGCTCGCGCCCAGAAGCGCGCCGACGGCCAGATGCGCGGCAAGGCTGAGCCCGGCCATCATCGCGAGCAGGGAAGGAATTTCGCTCTCCCTTCCGATGAGGAAGACAGCGAGGCCAGCAAAGACCACATCCTTGTTCGGAAGGAAAGGCAAGCGCCCAAGGATCTGGCGGACGGTCGAAAGCAGGAACCACCAGATGAGTTCCACCTGCGGCAGGACCAGATGCCACATATATGCCGACAGTCCCGTCGTGGCGGCTATCCGCAGGAAGTGGATTCCCGTCACCACCCATAATTCCTTGCGCGGCAGCGAGAAAAGCCGCCTTCGGAATAGCATGACAAGCAGCGAAGTCGCCATGATGAAGGCCACCGACCAGCCAAATGCCGAAGCCTCCTTTCCGAAGAATAATGATCCCAGAAACGGCGCCGAGATCAGGATCATCGCCAGCGTGACAACATTTCCGACCAGCGCGGAGAGGATCGCCACATCCTTGATGGCCCCGAACGGTGCGGTCGTGATCTGGCTGTTGCGGCGGGCCCAGGCGTAAAAATAAACTTCGCCGAGATAGCCCAGAAGAATTTCATTGCTGACCCGCTTGCGGAAAAGCGCCGCAAAGCCATTCAAAGGTATCGACCAGAGGCGATGGAAGATGACCCATTCGGCAATGGGGCTGGCGCTGTAGGACAGGGCAAAGCAGACCCAGAAGGGAATGCTCCAGGGGACAAGAGCGAGCACATCGCCCAGGTTCAACTGGCGGCATTGATAAATGACGGCGACCAGGATCAGGAGGGAAATGACCGGACCTGCCCAGCGAGTCCAGTTCCTGCCCGTTCTGATCAACGGCTCCGTCGCAATGATCCGTCCAAGGTCCGCGCCATCCGCAGAGGCAAGAGCCGTCGCCGTGAGGGTGCCAGAGCTGTCAGTTGTCATGCATCGTCCGACTTGAGATTGGCCATCCCGCACAGACGGCGCCAGGTGATGGTGACCTCAGCCGGGCCTGTAGAATTTTTTGCCCGAAACAGTCGCGATAGACCAGCGACGCCCGTTCGATAGTGAAGCGTTTCGCCTGTTCAAGGCTGGCCTGTAGGTCCTGCGCTCCTGGCCGCGCCGCTGCGATTGCATTGGCGAAACCGTCCTCATCTCCAGGCGCAATGATCTGTCCCAGCTTTCCCTCCATCAGCAGGGCTTGCATGCTGATGCTGCAGTCGGTGGCGATGATGGGAAGGCCCGCCGCCAAGGCCTCCAATATCGCGGCAGGCACGCCTTCATAGGCCGACGAGAGAAGCAGGATGTCGAAACCTGGGAGCAAGGCCGCGGGATCAGGGACATGGCCGGGCATGGAAATACGCTCGGCTAATCCAAGCTCTTCGGCCAGATTTTGCAGGTGCTCCCGGCAGGGGCCTTCGCCCAATATCGTCAGCCGGTCCCCGGAACCGCTGCCACGCGCGAACGCCCGCAGCATCATCTCGAAATTCTTCTGCCTGACCAGGCGTCCCACTGCCACGAAGCGCCGTTCGCGCACATCGCGGCGGCTGCGGGACGATTTGGACCGGATGTCTTCGATCTGCTGCTCTGACAAGGCAGGGTTGGCGATGATGCCGATCTTGCGATGATCGATCCTCATGGCACGGGCGATTTCTTCGGCCATGGGGCGTTCCATGCCGATGAAATGGTCGATCAGCCGTCCCTGAACTCTCAGCCAATGGCCATAGAAGAACCGGCCGATACGTCCCAGGTCATGCCGCACAAGGTCATTGCTGATCTTGGCGACGATGGGGGGACAGTTGCGCCCCAGCAACAGCTTCATTGCGACAGCAACAACGGCATAGCTGTTTCCCGCACAAAAGAGCAGGTCGGGACGGACCCTGCGGATGCAAGCCGGCAGCGTCAGGATCATCCATATGGTTTCGAAACCGGCGGTGCTGAAGGGCGGTTGGTCCGGAAGGTGCCATGACAGATCTTGAGCAACATCCTTTCGCAGCGGTCCGTCTTCGCGCCCCATGAACAGCGGTGCGTCCATGCCCGCCTCCCGCCAGGCCCGGACGAGACGAAGCGCTATCCGTTCAACGCCACCCAGTTCGAAACTGTGCAGAAAGGTCAGTATGCGCATGGGGCAGGGGTTCCCAGCAGGTCGGCATATCCTATGATCTCCCGCTCGCGGCTGAGCGTGGCGAGGGTCTTGTCGATACTCTTCAATAGCGCGGGCACGCCGGTGTCTCCGGGGTGCACCGCAAGGCGAAGGATATCGAGCGGCCAGAGCGCCCGCCGCGCAAGCGCCGCGAAAGCCAGCGATGATGCTATTCGGCCTTTGCTGCGGCTGGCCCAGCTTATGACTGGACCGCGGGAGAGAATTCGGCCGCTTGGCGGATGCCAGACCTTCAAATGGTCTTCAGCGATCGCGAAGCCCTCCGCCGAAAGCGCCTCCAATGCGCCGGGGCCATAGAGCCATGCGGGTGCGACAAAGCCTGTGATCGGCCTGCCGATAATGTCCTCGAGCAATTCGCGCCCGTCGCGCATGCGCCGCGCCGCTTCCTCGTGGCTGAGGCCCAGAAACTCGCCTTCGCCCGCCGTCATGTGCCGCGCCTTCAACCGGGCGAACCCGCCATGTTGCGCCAGGTCGCGGTGGAACCAGCCGTGAAGGAATATCTCCGTCCCGCCTTCTGCCCAGCCGCGAAGCCGCGCGGCGAAGGGAGAGCCTGGCAATATGGGCGCCTCCCCCCAATGGTCGGGAACCACCAGCATGGCGACCTTGCGGGGTCCTGCAGGCTGAGCGAGGCGCTCATGCAATATATCAACCTCACGCTCGAAGCGCGGGCCAACGTCGTGAATGGACAGAATCAGGCGCTTGGCGGCTCGCATTTGCGGGGTCAGAAGCTTCTGCGCAGATTGAAGCTCAGGCGGCGGTCCGTCCCGGCAAGGCGCTCGCCCAGAAGGATGCAGTCAGTCTGACGCCTGCTGATCGATGCGCCGCTTAACGACCATTCGAATACATGCTCGCTCGACAGTCCGCCCCTGCCGGACAAGGAGAGCCGCAATTCCGTTCCTGCGGGGGGCGCGCCGCCCATGAGCTCGGCCATGCGGGCATCGCCCTGCCGCTTGCCCGGCAAGACCGAAAGATAATCCAGCGCAATTCGGTCGCTGGTGGAGCTTCCAAGCGCTAGCCCGACCGACACCATTTTGGTGGAAAGCCGCCGACCGCCGCTCCATGCGAGCTCAGGCCGCCGTTTCATGACCGAATAATTGCCGGCGAGGGCAAGCGCGAGGCCCGGAGCGATATCGGCATGAGCTGCCAATCCCGCTTCCTTGATCGAAAAATGGTCAAAGGATAGCAACTGGCCTTCCTCGGTTTTCTGGCTTCGCGCCCGCCCGCCGGTCAGGGAGAGGGAGGCAGTGCCGGAATCCAATATGGCTCCCTTTATCCGCATTTCCGCCAGGCGCATTCTGTCCGTTGCCGAGAGAAATTGGATGCTGCCTGCCGGGCGGTCATCCCGCGCTTCATCGTTCCACTCCGGGGCAAGGCGCGGCCAATGATCGTCAGTGCGGGCCATGGCTGGATTGGCGGACAGAAGGGCTGCACATGCCATTGCCAGCCCCAGGGATCCGCGAATGACATGTGCGTTCATTGTACCGGTCCCCCTTATAGACCTGATCTCAGCGACTAGACGGCGGCGAGGGGGAAAACCGCAGCCGGATTTTCAAAAAATATTCACCTTGGGAACTGTGGTGCGCGGCTGGATGTGCCGTCTTTGCGGCGGGATCAACTGGACCGACACAGATGCTGAGAACGCTCAAACTGCGCACGGTAGCCTGCTGCTTCAGCATCTGTTGCATGATTGTTCCGAGCAGCAATGTGGCCAGCGCCTGGCAGGAGGAGCGGCACGAGGTCCGGCCCTTCGACGGTACGCTTTCAGTGCTGACCTATAATGTGAAGGGATTGCCCTGGCCGTTGGCAACGGGGCGGCCTCAAGCCTTTTCGGCCATGGTGGAACGGCTGAAGGATATGCGGGCTGAAGGGCGCAGTCCCCAGGTCGTGGTCCTGCAGGAAGCGTTTACGGACGAAGCTCAGGATGTCGGGCGGAAAGCAGGCTATCGCTATGTGGCTTATGGTCCGGGGTCCGAGGAATCAGGCGCGGGATTGGCGACGGCTGACGATCGCCTGCACCTTGCCGGATCGTCATGGCTGAAGGGCGAAACCGGGGCAAAGCTGCTGGGAAGCGGACTTCAAATTCTCTCCGACTATCCCGTTCTGGCGGTCCGCACTTTGGTTTTCCCTCGCTTCGCCTGCGCAGGTTTCGACTGCCTCGCCAACAAAGGCGCTGTGATGGTCACGCTGAGTGTGCCCGGCGCTCCTGCACCAGTGGACATTGTCACCACCCACCTCAACTGCCGCCGCAAGTCAGGCGTCAGCATCAAGCGCAGCCTTTATGCTTATAAGCGGCAAGTGGCCCGTCTTTCGAGCTTCATCGCGGAAAATCACAATCCGGCTTTTCCGCTGATCGTCGCCGGGGATTTCAACGTGGGCCAGGATCGGCACCGCAAGCAATTTCTGTTCCATGAACTCCGCCATGGCTGGCACAAGGGAATGCCAGCCGATGCCATGCGAGAACTGGCCGCGTCAGGCTATGATCTGCCGGACGACGCGCGCCGCGCCATGGACAAGGCAAAGGATTGGCAGTTTTTCATGAGCGGCCGGAAAGCTACGCTCAGCGCCAGGGCAATCGATGTGCCTTTCGGGACGGAGAATGACGGCGGCATGCTGTCGGACCATGTGGGATATACTGCGGTCTACCGGCTGCGTGCAGCGTATTGAAACGAAACGTCCGTTATCAGTTCAAGAGCGCACACCGGAGATATTTCATCGCTACGGCGATGTGCTTTTCAACGCCGCTCCGGCTGATGCCGAGGCGGGTAGCGATTTCGGCGTGGCTCAGTCCCTCCAGCTTGTGCAGCCGGAACGTCGCCCGCGCTTTCTGGGGAAGCCGCTCTATCGCTCGAAACAGCCTGTCGGTTTCGTCGCGTTCATAGGCTGCGTCCTCCGCGGAACGTTGCCATCCTCCGGTCAGCGCCAGGTCGGTAGCCCATTGATAGTCGCGGAACATCCGCCGGTTCCGCTCCCGAAGCCTGTCGATCATCAGGTTCTGAGCCATGCGATACAGATAGGCCTTGCCGTTGCCCACTTTCGCAGCAGGCTGCATATGCGCCTTCAGCCACAGGTCTTGCAGAATATCCTCCGCCTCTCCGGCATCGCCCGTGCGGGCACAAAGCAGCCGCAACAGCTCCGCGCGGTGCAGATGATAGACGGCTTCAAGTCCTACTGCGCTCATGCCAATAGCTTCCCCCATGGCCCGCACGCGGCGCTTTTCGCATTGCCGTCTGTGCGGGTTGTCTGTTCCTGATACAGGCCCGTCAGTTTTCTCTCCCGGCGCCGCAGCACAGCGGCCACGCTCAGCTTGCTTTCAGTTCCGACAGATTGAGCTTCTGGCTGATCAACGGCTTGCCATTCACGTCCCTGGTTCCAATCCCGATCACGGGATCAGCACTGTTCCAGTCGATCTCGATGGTGCCGAAATTCTGCACCGCATGTCCGTCGCCGACGCGATATTTGTTGGGCGCAAGATAGGGCCATGTTTCAGTCAGGCCCGAAGAGGTCAGGTCCCACATCGGATAGGGCACATTGTCGTCCCGCCGCGAAAGCTCGCAATAATGGGTGTCACCCGAAATGCAGAAGAAGCCCGTGGTGCCGGTAAAGCGTATGAGATCGAACAACCGCTGCTGCTCGGCCTGGAACAGCGCCCAGGTCTCCCAGCCGGGCTTGTCCGCCAGCACCTGCGTCGATGAGGCGAAGATGCGGATTTCGGCGGGTTTCTTCAACTGCTCCTGCAGCCATTTCCACTGCTCCCAGCCAATCATGACGGCATCGGGATTGCTGTTGGTAAGATAGGGACCCCGGTCCTTGGGGACTTCCGTGATGCCGAGAAGGCCCGAGCGCCACCAGCGATTGTCGGGCAGGATGACCTGCACGCGCTTGCCGGGCGGGCCGTAGATATAGGCCATGTGATTGCCCTCGCGCGTGCGGCGCTCGCTACCGGCGGGCTCCTGCCAGAATTCCATGAAGATGTCCTTGGACTCCTTCTTCATGGGATATTCGCGCCCAGCGTCGTTGCGGCCATAATCATGGTCGTCCCAGATCGCGATGCAGGGCGTCTTCCGCCGCAACTCCTTGAAGCCCGGCTTGGCGGCGAGCTTGGCATATTTCGCCTTCATGACGGCCATGTCGTCGGTGTCGGCATAAATATTGTCGCCGAGGAAGACGAACAACTCCGGGTTCCAGCCATTCACCTGATCCCAGATCGGCTGCTCCTTGTCCTGCTTGGCGCAGGAACCGAAGGCGATCCGCGTCAAGGGCTTGTCTGTTGCAGGGGCAGCGGCAAGTGTTTCCGCGGGCAGGGCCGCGAGCGAACCCGCGGCCAGACCTCCTTGCAGCAGCGCGCGACGGCTGACGTCCGTCATGGTCAGAAGCCCCGGCGGATGGTGATGTAGAATTGCTGCGGCGCACCGGGCAGGAGCGTCATCAGCGTTCCGGCAGGATCGCTGTTGGCAAAGCCGCCCGAACCGACTGTGGAGATATAATCCTCGTCGAAAAGGTTCGTCGCCGACGCCTCAAGCGCCCAGCCGCTCATCCATCCTTCGCCAGGGAATTTGATCCCAAGGCTGAGGTCCACCACCACCCGGCCATCGACCGACCGGTCATTGGTGTAGGTATAGTAACGCTTCGACATGTAGTTCGCGCCGACGCGGCCGAAGAGGACATCGCTGTCATAGGCGATCTCAGCCGAGGCGATATGCTTGGGGCTGTCGACTACCGTCTTACCCTTTATGGCGGCGGCGCCGACATCATCCCTGTAGGTCGAGTCATTATAGGCATAGGAAGCCGTCAGCGAGACGCTGGGGATCGGCTGATAGGTTCCCGCCACCTCGACGCCATAGGAGCGAACATTCCCGACATTCTGCAGAATTGAAGGGCTGCCGACGATGGAAGGACCCGAGGAAACGGCCAGCAGGCGATCCTGGAAATCCACATAATAGCCAGCGACCGATCCCTGGAATTTACCGGCGCGCACGCGGCCGCCAATCTCATAAGTCTGCGACGTTTCCGGTTTCAGCGTGTCAGCAATGGCATTGAAGCCCAGTTGCGTGGTCGAGAAGGGACCGGAGGTGGCCGCAATCTGATAGGCCCGCATATTTTCATTATAGTTGGCGAACAGTTCGGCCTTGTCCCCGAACCTGACCAGCAGGCCCACCTGCGGCAGGAACCAATCCTCCGCCTCTATCGATCCGGCGGCCAGCGTGTCCTGGACGATGGGATCAGCGGTCGCGTCGATCCGCAGACCTTTCCAGCCGCCCGAGATGCTGAACATGTCGCTTATGTCCAGCCGGTCCATGACATAATACATGTAGGTGTCGGTGGTGAAGTCGAAGTCCCATTGCGTGAAGAAGGGATTGCGCTGGAACTTCAAGCTGTCGCGCGATGATCCGGTCAGGACATTGTCGAGCGAGTAGAAGCGGCGCGCCTGACGGAAATCATTGCGCTCATACCAACCGCCGACCTCGAAATGATTGAAGCCAAGGTCATGGATGACGCGTCCGATGACGCCGGGGCGCTGGATGTCATATTCGGTGGTCCGGACAGATATCGGCGCGCCGGTCGGGCTTTGCACATAGGGCGTCCACCAGAGGCCCTGCCCCTCATTGTCATGATAATAGCCTTGCAGCTTGAAGCTGATCTGCTCCGTCACCGGCATGTCGAGGCTGAGGCCGCCCAGCCAGTCGCGGCGCAGGCCAGAGGCATTGAAATAAGCGTCGTCCACCGAGGTAACCGGCGCCGGGAAGGTGAAGCCGAAGCCGGGATAGGGGACTGGGCTTTGCGGAAAGGCTGAGCCATTCGCCGCCAGCCATTCCTGGTTGTGATGGATGGCCGCGACATTATAGGCACTGGCCCAATCCGGCGCGAAATTGTCCCAGTCGCGGCCAAGGCGGGTGATCATATCCGCCGACATGTCCTGATAGTCATTCTCGCGGCGGTCGGAGAAGTTCAGGAAACCGGTGACTGTCGCGCCGCCGATTTCGGCGACCACCTTGCCGTTCACCTGATGCTGGCGCTGACGGCCATCGCCCTTCCATTTGCCAGCGTCGATGAAGGCATAGCTCAGATATCCGCGAACGCCGCCCAGATCGCCGGTTTCGCCACGAACGAAAGCCCGGAAGGTCTGTTCGCTGCCATAGGTAAGCGAGCCCACAAGGTCCATTTTCTCGGACGGATCGCGCGAGGTGAACTCCAGCGTCCCGCCCAGATTGCTGCTGGATGCGGTTCCAAGGGCGCCTGCGCCCTGACTGACGCTCACCGTGCCGGTATTTTCGGAGATGATTGCGCGGGAAAGATGCAGGCCGTTATGATTGCCATAGCTCATGTCGCCGAGCGGCACGCCGTCCAGCGTGAAGCCAAGCTGGTTCTGGTTAAAGCCACGCAGCGAGATGCGGGTCGACCATTCATAGGCGCCAAAGGGATCGGCCGACTGAAAGTTCACGCCCGGAAGCTTCTGGACAGCCTTCAGCGGGGTGGTGCCGGAGGTGAGGAGCGTCAGGTCCTTGGCTGTAACGGTCTGCACCTGACGCGTTTCGCCAAAGCCATAGACCACGATGTCGTCACCCGTTCCTTCTGCGGCGGCATCGGCCGGGACTTCCTGCGCACATGCAAGGCAAGGCAAAAGGGCAAGGCCAGCGACGGACGCGAGCAGGCCATTAGAATAGCGTGACATGTTATTGTGTCTCCCACCTGAACATGTGGGCGCATTGGGGAGCGATCATTACGCCATCGGGGCGGCTCCATGGCGCTTTGGTTACGAAATGAATTTTATGTGTGACAACCGATGAGCTTTTCCCGGCGCCACAGAAAGCCCCGGTTCCAAAGGGGAACGGGGTTAGCTTTGGGAATTGGCGGAGTTTGGAGAATCAGCGCTGTCGCAAAAAGTGGCACGCTGTTGCTTTGGACGCTACAGTAGCTGCCTGCATTTGCTTCGCATCCGCCGATGTCGGAATTCCGACGATAGCCGCGTCGGAATAGGGACGGCCCGTGCATCAAAAAACGGCGGAAATGCTTGGAGCGGGTGAGGGGAATCGAACCCCCGTCGTAAGCTTGGGAAGCTTCTGCTCTGCCATTGAGCTACACCCGCGAGAAAGGCGGATTTCGGCGTTTTTGAGGCAAGTGTCAAGGGGCGGGTAGAAGGTTGGCTCGGGGGATGAAATTCCCATTTAGCTGGGAATTTATTGGGAAATTTTTGAAACTTTCGTAGCTGGGACTGCACCTAGCTCTCTGCAACGTCTTGGAATGCCAGCCGATCGTCGGGCCCGCTCCCTCGCGAAATGGGAATTCGGTTGGGAATGGCTACCGTCCCCGGTGAGGCCGCTTGTGCCGCTGATCATCACACGGCATTATCGGTGGTGAGGCAAATGCGCGCCGAAGCAGCTGCCCTGAATCTGTACGATCAGAGGAGGCGCGCATGAGTGATGATCCGGCAAAATCGAGAAGACGAAGCGGACGCCCATTCCAGCATGAGGATGATTTGCGGCTGCTGCTCCATGTGGAGGTGGGGTGCGCAGCAGCAGGCCTGAGCATAAACCGCTTCTGCGAGACATTTCCGTTCCGGGATTCGCATGGCCGGCGGCTTCACACGGCAACGCTCAAACGGCGTTACTATCAGCGTAAGGCCTCGCTGCAGCCAGCGCACCTGCCCGGCGGGGTAATTGTCCCCAGTCCGATGGGCGAAGCAGTCGAGCGATATCTGGCTGAGGTACGATCGGTGTTTGCGTCGCGCAAATAGGGTCTATTTCCGCACAAGGAATCGGGCTTAATCAGTCTGTCTCTTTCAATCTCGGGAGACACTGCATGCGTAATAAATCCTGCAACGATCACCACCATCTGGGCTCGTCAGCGGCTCATATTGGCGACAATCTGCCCTTCCGGGTGGAGATGATACCGACCTCGGCGCTCAGCCTGCTCGAGAGCATTCGCATCTATTCGAGTGAGGAGCGGCGCTATCTCCGGCGCATTATCAAACGCTTTGGCATCCAGCAGCCGATCGTCGCTAATGACCAAAATGAGGTCGTCATCGGCCAGGCGTTGTTCCTGGCAGCACAGGAGGTGGGGCTTCCAGAAGTGCCGGTGATCCGTCTGGAAACCATCGGCCAACTCGAAGCCCAGGCGCTCTCTGTTGCCTATGCGCGGCTTGGCGAATTGGGCAAACCGGATCAGGCCAGGATCGGCGAGATCATGCTCCGCTGCGAAATCGAGCTTGGCTATGACATCAGCGACTTCGGCTATGAGGTCGCGCAGGTCGACCTGATGCTTAACATGGTCACGGACGAACCCGAAGAGGCGCCCGTTGCCCTGGAGAAGCAGGCGGTCTCAGTTCTCAGTGACATATGGGAGATGAACCGCCATCGCCTGATCTGCGGCGATGCCCTTGATGGGCGGATCTATGATCAACTGATGGAGGGCGAGAAGGCGCATGCCGCCTTTACCGATCCACCCTATGGCTGCGGCATTGATGGATTTGTGGCGGGCAAGGGCCGGCACCGTGAATTCGTGATGGGGTCAGGGGACATGTCGGCAGACGAGCTTTGCCGCTTCTTTGTCGGATTCAACAAGGCCATGGCCGCCCATCTCGGTGCCGGAGCGGTCATTTATGAAGCAATAGACTGGCGCAGTCTCCATGTCCTCCTCGATGCCACCAGAGACATATGGGGGCCGCTGGTCAATCTGGCCGTCTGGACCAAAGACCGCCCAGGGCAAGGCAGTTTCCTGCGTTCGCAGCATGAACTCGTCCTGATCTTCAAGACCAAGGGGAAGATGCGCAACAATGTGATGCTCGGCAAATATGGCCGCTCACGCGCCAATGTCTGGTCCTACCCATCGGCGCTGACTGCCAGCAAGGGAAGTGACGAGGGTAATATCCTGGCCGAGCACCCCACGCCCAAGCCCGTGCGCCTGGTGGCCGACGCGCTGCTCGATACCACCAAGCGCGGCGACATTGTGCTCGATCCCTTCTCGGGCTCAGGCACAACGCTCATCGCGGCCGAGAAAATCGGCCGTCGTGCACGGTTGATCGAATTGGATCCGCTCTATGTCGACCTTGCCGTGCGACGCTGGCAGGCATGGACCGGTGGCATAGCGATCCATGCCGAGACCGGCGACACATTCGACGAGCGGGCGGCGCGGGTGAATACCCCTGCCTCTGCGGCAGAGTGAGGCCTCCCGACATGGCAAAGGCACCCAAGGGTCCCAAGAAGCAGCCCCGCGCCGATTATGCGGTCGGCTATGCCCGACCCCCGCAGCACAGCCGGGTGAAGCCCGGACAGGTCCTCAATCCGCACGGCCGCAATGGCAAAAAGGCGAGCGAACCGGACGCCTTCGACAAGGCGCGGCTTCGGCTCAGCCGTGTCACTATTGATGGTGAGGTCATGATGATCCCCAGCGATGAAGCCTTTTATCTGCTGCAGATGACCAAGGCCATGGCGGGCGACAAGAGCGCCGCCAAGATTGTGGCGCAGGAGCTGGCGGCGAGGCGCAGACTCAGTGTGGCGCCATTGTCCCCTGCGGAGATCGCGCAGACTGAAGCGGAAGAGGCAGAAAAGCGCGCGCTCTCAGCACGATTGGTGGACATGCTCCAGGGGATTGCCTCAGCCAAAAGGGCTGGCGCGCCACGCCTGGTGTACCGCGATGGCAGGCTTGTCTCTCTCGATGAGCCAACGACGCCCGAAAGCCCTCCAGACGAAGCTGCCAGCGACGACAGCTCTCGAGGTGATTAGCGCGTCCGCTCTATCAGCCAATCAAGCAGGCCGGCAGCGAGGGCATTACGCGCGAGAATGGTGCCCGTCCAGACCTGGAGGGCGCGCTCCTCCGGAAGGCTGAGCGTTCCTTTCGGTGTGTGGCAAACAAAGTAGAAGCGGTCAGAGCTTCCATCCCGGCGGAAGCAGTCCAGATAATCATCGAGCGTCGCTTGTGTGGCGCTCGATTTGACCTGCACCCAGGCCGTCTCATTCGTTGTCGGAAGGTCGAGCAGCAGGTCGATATCGATTTCGCCCGTGCCCAGTGCTGACTGGCGCTGCCAGCCGCCCCGGCTGAAGATCAGTTCGACCATGATTTCAAAGTCGCGCCAATCCAGCTGGCCGATCATGCGTACGGTGACGGCTTCAAGGTCAGAGCGCAGCTTGCGCGCTTCTGTGAGCAGTGGTTCTTCTTCGCCGCGAATCCGGCGGAGGAGATAGTCTTCCCGCTCGATGGTGCAGATGGTCATGCGATAGCCGGCGACACGGGTAAGCGCTGAGCTTAGCGAACGTACCGACAGCAGTTCACCCATCATGTTGTGGCGATGCCAGCCATCCAACGTGCGTCGGAACCGGCGGGGGCCACCAGTATCACCCTCACCAATCGGTCTCACCCCATCCTCGGCAAAAGCCCACCAGAGATGCCCGTCCGCAAAGGTGACCCAGAGACACTCTTCTCCTTGCTCATAGAAATCGCGCAGCTCACGGAGGCCTTGGGTGATGCCGCTGTTAGTCCGGCCCGCTGCGGCCAACTGTTCTCGCACCGTGGTCCAATCGCCCGCCGCGCAAGGCACATGGGCGATCTCGCGAAAGCCGAACGGGATGATCCCACGCGCTATGGCGTTGGCTGACCAAGCACCACCCTTGCCGAGCTTGATATATCGCACCGCTGAGGTACGGGTAAGTTTTGCCGCAACGTTCGGATCGGGTATAGCTAGGCCGCTCAGCTGAGTAAGGCTGTCCATGACGCGCGCCTCAAGGTGCGCCCAGCTTGATCCCGCAGGCAGCGGTCACCTTGGCCGCGACCTCTTCTATGCCGGTAAGATCAAAGCCTGCATCCTGGGTCATCCGGCCCGAGAGGCGCACCGCCAAGCGATTGGCGGTCGTGATAGAGGACAAGAGCTTCACCGCATTGCGGCTGGCGAACTCGCCGGCCGCCGTGCCGCTGTCGGAGATGGTCCAGAGATTGGCCTTGATGGGGCCGTCATCGATCCGCCACACGGCCATGGTCTTGGGTTGGCCCGCCAAATTTTCGCCATCCCGATTCACGACCTCTGGCCAGTTCACATAGACGACCAATGTCCGGTCACTGCACCGCAGGACCAGCGAGGCCCGTTCTGGTCTGCCGATCATGTTGACGAGGTCCTTGGTGGAGGAAAGTATCGCGCTCACCGAGGCAAAGTTCGTGAGCGGCGAGCGATCTTCGGTGACCTCCCAGGCGCCGGGCGCGGCGAGCGCCGGCGAGGAGAAGAGCCCAGCTATCAGCGGGATCAAATGGAGGCGCAGTCTGCCGCACCGCTGTTTTGCTGAAAATGGATGGTTGTTCATCGCCGTTCCCCTGTTCGGGCGCGGCGATTGTGAACTTCAGCCTCTCGTCGCGCCTATGTCCTCTCGGGGCGACGGCCAAAGCCGGATGTTGGAAACCTACTTAGCATAGGCGCATGCGCCTTTACCGTTGCCGGCTGGACATGCGCGCATGCCACCCGGCCTCCTAATCTGGTGACCGAGCAGGCTAAGAGGGGTTTCCACGCCCCGCTCCCTGGCTTTCACGAGGAGCAGGGCCAGTTTGCTCAACCGGCGCAAAGGTTCAAGTGAAAAGAATAAGTGCCTGGAGCAGTGCACCGCTAAACTGGTCTGAGCTGGTGGGTCTTATCCAAGATTGAGTAGAGTTCAGAAGCGCGCAGCGATCCGGGAACTTTTCGGGCGATGCGGGAGTATCGCCTCAGCCAATAGCGCCGGAAAATGGTGTAATTGGATTGCTACAGGAGGGTGCGATGGCTGTAGAGGTTGTTGCGACCAAAAACGGACCATATTTGGTGACTGGCGACCTGAGCCAGCTTGACTTGCGCGACGGCGATGGAAATCTCTACGACTTTACCGGAAAGAGCCGCATATTCCTTTGCCGATGCGGCGCGTCGACGACGAAACCTTTTTGTGATGGGCAGCATACGAAAATCGGCTTTCAGGCTGCGGAAGCAGCCGTGAAGGCGGAAGGCTGACCAGTTCCGATTGCGGAGCGTGCGTTTCACTTTGCCCTTGCTGCTCTTGGTACTTGGGGGCGGGAGCTTCCTGGCCGTCCGATATGCGGAGCAGCACTATCCGGAACATCTTCCCTGGACTCCCCTTGATCTTGATGATCCTATCGGCACCTTCACAGGATGCAAGCTATCCGCTCTGGCGGGCGAGCCGCACCAATGCCGGCAACTGCTCGACGACGCACAGATCGACTACCGGCCGCTTCCTTCGCGCACCGAGGGGCCGCATTGCGGCTATGACGATGCGGTGCTCCCCGATCCCCTGTCCTGTCTTGCCCGCTTACCGCCTCGTTGATCCTGTGGGAACGAGCCGTTGTTCAACCCTCCGCCCGCTGGAATCTGGATGCGCCGGTCGTTCAGATGCGTCATTTCGGCAGCTATGCTTGCCGCCGTATCTATGGTGGCCGCAGCGGCGGCTGGAGCGAGCATGCCCGAGCCAATGCAATCGACATCGGCCGCTTCGACCTTGCCGATGGCCGCCGCATTTCAGTGGCCGCCAGCTGGAACGATGGGACCGCGGAGCAGAAGGCGTTTCTCAGGGAGGTGCGTGACGGAGCATGCCAGTTGTTCGCGACGGTGCTCGGCCCGGAATATAATGAAGTGCACCAGGACCATTTTCATCTGGATCAGGCTCGCGCGGGACCAAACAGCTAGCGTATGTGCCGGTAGGGTTGGCTCTGACTACCGCTTTTGCTTGTTCCGCGTCAGCGGTACAAACCCCACCGGAATGATCCGCTCTTCCCTGACGCTGCCGTCAGTGCCTTTGCGGACGAGCTTGAGTTGCTGGGTGGAATAGGCAGGACCGACGGGGATCACCATGAGCCCGCCGGGCTTCAATTGCTGCAGCAGCTGGTCCGGAACATGTGGCGCGCCGGCGGTGACGATGATGCCGTCAAAAGGCGCATGCTCCGGCCAGCCCAGATAGCCATCGCCATGCTTCACCGTGACATTGTGGTAGCCCAGCCGTCTCAGCCGCTGCTGCGCCTCCTTCGCCAGCGGTTCAAGGATTTCGATGCTGTAGACCTTGTCGACAAGCCGGGACAATATGGCCGCCTGATAGCCCGAGCCAGTCCCCACCTCCAGTACGACATCATCGTGATCCGGCCGCAGCAGATGCGTCATCAAGGCCACCAGCGATGGTTGGGAAATGGTCTGGTCATGGCCGATGGGCAGTGGCCGGTCCTCATAGGCTTTTGCTCGAAGCGACGGCGGTACAAAATTGTGCCGGGGGACTGCGCCCATTGCCGCCATGATCCGGGTATCGTCGGGCTCATTTATTAATCGGGCATAGCTCTGGAGCGATCGTCCAAACCAAGCGCGGCCGGGGGTCACGCCTGCGATCTGTCCCTTACTGCCCGAAACGGTCCAGAGATAAATAGGCCGGCCAAGCACTTCGATGGTCCGGTCGGGCTTCCAATCACCCATGTCATGATAATGGCTGACGATGCGGGCGCCGGGACGAAGCTCATTGATAAGCTTTGGCTGCAGCTTCAGGTTGACTTGGGGGGAAAGGAAGAGCGTCACGACCGTTGCATCGCCAATGTCGGCGCTGAACAAATCCTCATTGCGGAAGGTGACACGCGCAGCAACACCGGCCTTGCGGGCATTGTCTGTTGCTCTTGAGAGGAGGGCAGGGTCGATCTCGATCCCGACGGCCCGTGCTCCATGCTCTCGCGCCGCGGCGATGGGAATGAGCCCGTCGCCCGAGCCGAGGTCGTAGACCACATCGGTTCTTGTGACGTTCGCCAGTTGCAGCATGGCTTTGACGACGCGTTGCGGACTGGGTTCATAGCGGACATCAGGCGGATGCAGCGATTGCGCGAACGCCTGTTGCTGGTCATTATGGCCGGACGAGGGCTCTGCCGTGCAGCCGCCGAACTGGACGGCGAGAACAACGAGGATTAGGCGAGTCATCAGGATCCTCCTGCCCAACCATCAACGCCCGGGAGGGTTTAAGCGTTGCGTAGGGCAAATGGCACTTCGGTTCGCGGAGGTCGTTGGGAAGCAGTGATAGACGCTCCTCCTCAGACGGATGTTAACGTTTCGCAGGCCCGGCCGGGTCCCCGCGAAACCATCGGCCTTTATCATGCTATTGCCTTGTGCGTGGGCGTGGTGATCGGGGCGGGCATTTTTCGGGTGCCGTCCATCGTGGCCGCTGCTTCGCCCAATGGCGCTGTATTTCTCTGCGCCTGGCTGGCCGGCGGCCTTTTGTCGATCGCTGGAGCGCTCTGTTATGCCGAGCTCGCCTCTGCCTTTCCGAGCGCTGGCGGCGACTATAGTTTTTTGCGGCGGGCCTATGGCCGCCCGGTTGCATTCCTTTACGGCTGGGCCCGGCTCTCAGTCATTCAGAACGGGTCGCTTGCAATTCTGGCTTATATTTTCGGCGACTATCTGGCGGCTCTGTGGCCGCTTGGCCCCTATGGCAGCCCGCTCTATGCGGGGGTCCTCATCGGCTTTCTCACGCTTCTCAACTGGCGCGGCCTGCGCACCGGCGCGGGGACGCAGCTCTGGCTCACGGTTCTGGAGGTGGCGGGGATCTGCGCGGTGATTGTTGCGGGCTTCCTGGTAGCGCCACAAGCGCCGGTCCCTAGCCCCGGCGCGCAGACGGATGCGGTCGGTCTGGTCCTCGTTTTCGTGCTGCTGGCCTATGGGGGTTGGAGCGAAGTGGTCTATGTGTCTGCCGAACTGCGGCAGGCGCGGCGGCGGATCGCAAAAGTGCTGATCGTCAGCCTTGCCATTGTGACCCTGCTCTATCTGCTGTTAAACCTGTCGCTGCTGCGCGCCTTCGGGCTACAGGGGATCGCCCAGTCAGAGGCGGTCGCTTTCGCGCTGATGGATCGTTGGCCCGCCGGAGGAGCGATTATCAGCCTGATTGTTGCCATTGCCGCGGTAACGTCTGCTAATGCCACGGCTATCACCGGCGCGCGTTCGGCCTATGCCCTGGGCGGAGATTTTCCGCGGCTTGGCTGGATGGGTCAGTGGAACGGCGAGCGGGGAACGCCAGCAAACGCTTTGCTGCTCCAAGGCGTGTTGGCGCTTATAATCATCGGCGTCAGCGCCTTTGACCGCCACTTCTTCCAGTCGGCGGTAGAATATACGGCGCCGGTTTTCTGGTTCTTCCTGTCGCTCGTCGGTGTGGCGCTTTTTGTGCTCCGCTGGAGGGAGCCGGGCACGGAAAGGCCCTTCAGGGTTCCTTTATATCCTTTCCTGCCAGGGCTATTCTGCGCGACAAGCGTTTTTCTGCTTATTTCGAGCATCATCTATACGGGGCCTGCGGCGCTGGTCGGCGTGAGTGTGCTTTTGGCGGGCGCAGTGCTGCTTCCGTTTCTGGCGAAGGGGGGCGGAGCATAGGCCTCCCGAAATTCTACCGCTCTGGTTTCAGCCCGTTCGCAGCATGTCAGCTACCTGCATGCGCGCGATCTTCTCGCTCAACGCCTGAATTGCCGCATCGTCCTGGACGTAGATTTTCCGGATGTCGGCGACCTGGTTTGCCGACCAGCCAAGGACGTCAGCCACCTCCTGATCGGACAGCCCGTATCGGACCAACCGCGTGGCATAGGTCCCGCGGACATCATGAAGATGCTTCCTGCGCCCGTCGGTATGGCGGATGTCGAGTCTGTCGCGCACGGCGTTGAAACGATGGCCGAAGCCGTCAGCGCTCCAGGCATCACCGACGCTATTGACCAGAACGGTATCAGCAGCGGGCTTCCGCGCTCGGGTGCGGAGCTCCCCAAGCAATGTTCGTAGCGCTGGCGTCATGGGTATGATGGCGCGTTTTCGACGTCGTCGGCTCTTGAGCGTGACGCGGCTGATTTTCAACGCCTCGATCTCGTTCCAGGACAGACCCACCAGATCGGCGCGCCGAAGCCCCGTCAAAGCTGCCAGTCGCATGCCGTCCGCTACCGGCTGCGGTGCTTCCCTGCAGAAGCGGTCGATTTCATCATCATGCCAAATGATCTCGGCGCGACCGCCATTCTTGTAAAGGCGTGGAATGTCTGCCGCAGCGTTGATCGCGACATGGCCGTGGAGCCGTGCCCAGGAGAGAAGGTGATGAAGGACCGTGATCTGGTGGTCGGCCTTTCTTGGCTGGCTCGCGCTTTCGTTGCGCCATTTGACGACATCTGAAACGCGATGCGGGTGGGACCACCGGTGAGCAGCCTCATTGCCCCAGCGGCGGCGGATGCGCTCGATAATCAGCTTCCAGTTGCGCCTTGTCGTCTGTGCAAGGCTGTCCCACTCGGGGCTGAGGAGATATTGATCGATCACCTCGGAAATGGTCTCCGGTTCCGCTGGGAAGGGAGCGGTTGAATGGACCGACTCTGACGTCAGGGAGGGCTGGCCGACAAGTTGTACGGGCGATTGATACCTCACCGCATAATGAGGCGCTGCCGCTAATGTCGGGATGAAGTTGAATTGATAAAAATTCATTCGTGTTCGCCAGCTATATTAAGCAATATGGAAATGATATGCGCCAGTTGCTGCGCATCAGCCATGTTCTTCGCGATCGGCATGTAAACATCTGTTGCCGGATCGCTGCCTTTTTTCCTGATGGTGGCCATGTCATGGGTCTCTTCAAGCAAACTGGACACCTCGAAGAACCGGATAATATTTGCGTTGGCCGGTAACGAAAGCGGCGTGCCGCGCAGTGTGGCGGCCTGAGAGGGTCATTTCTCGCTGATTTTGCTGTTGATGCGGTCTATCTGGTCTCATTTCCTGT
>NZ_DATEMB010000002.1:0-87560 GCF_035276005.1 Rhizorhapis sp. | reverse complement strand
CACCAGTGCGGCCTGCCCAAGAAGATGGCGCTCGAACTGTTCAAGCCCTTCATCTACGCCCGCCTCGACGCCAAGGGTCTCTCCATGACCCTGAAGCAGGCGAAGAAGTGGGTCGAGAAGGAGCGCAAGGAAGTCTGGGACATCCTGGACGAGGTGATCCGCGAGCATCCGGTCATGCTGAACCGCGCGCCGACGCTTCACCGCCTCGGCATTCAGGCGTTCGAACCCGTGCTGATCGAGGGCAAGGCGATCCAGCTTCACCCGCTGGTCTGCTCCGCGTTCAACGCTGACTTCGACGGCGACCAGATGGCCGTGCACGTTCCGCTCTCCCTTGAGGCGCAACTCGAAGCGCGCGTGCTGATGATGTCCACCAACAACATCCTCAGCCCCGCGAACGGCAAGCCGATCATCGTCCCCTCGCAGGACATGGTGCTTGGCATCTATTACCTCTCCATGGAGCGCGAAGGCGAGCCGGGCGAGGGCATGCTGCTTTCCGACATGGCCGAAGTCCACCAGGCGCTCTTCGCCAAGGCAGTGACGCTGCACTCGAAGATTGTCAGCCGCGTTCCGCAGACGGACGAGGACGGCAATGAATATATGAAGCGGTTCGAGACCACACCGGGCCGTATGCTGATCGGCGAGTGCCTGCCCAAGAGCCACAAGGTGCCCTTCGACATCGTCAACCGCCTTCTCACCAAGAAGGATATCGGCGACGTCATCGACCAGGTCTATCGTCATACCGGCCAGAAGGACACGGTCCTTTTCGCCGACGCGATCATGGCGCTTGGCTTCCGTCACGCCTTCCAGGCGGGCATTTCCTTCGGCAAGGATGACATGATCATTCCAGACTCGAAGGATGCGACGGTCGATGAAACTCGCGCTCTCGTGGCTGATTATGAGCAGCAATATCAGGACGGCCTCATCACCCAGCAGGAAAAATACAACAAGGTGATCGACGCCTGGTCGCGTTGCGGCGATATCGTCGCAAACGCGATGATGGACGAGATCAAGGCGACGCCGAAGCAGGACGACGGCCGTCTTGCGCCGATCAACTCGATCTACATGATGTCGCACTCCGGTGCGCGTGGTTCGCCAGCGCAGATGAAGCAGCTCGCCGGCATGCGCGGCCTGATGGCCAAGCCTTCGGGCGAGATCATCGAAACGCCGATCATCTCCAACTTCAAGGAGGGCCTGACCGTCCTTGAATATTTCAACTCCACGCACGGTGCCCGCAAGGGTCTGGCTGACACCGCGCTCAAGACGGCGAACTCGGGTTACCTCACCCGCCGCCTTGTCGACGTGTCGCAGGACTGCGTCGTCGTCGAGGAGGATTGCGGCACCGAAAAGGCGCTGGAGATGAAGGCAATCGTCCAGGGCGGTTCGGTCATCGCATCGCTCGGCGAGCGCATACTTGGTCGCACCACTGCCGAGGACATTGTCGACAGCAAGGACAATTCGGTCCTGATCGAAACCGGCACGCTGCTCGATGAAGCTGCGATCGCGAAGATCGAGGCGATCGGCATCCAGGCGGTCAAGATCCGCTCGCCGCTGATCTGCGAATCCAAGATGGGCGTTTGCGGCAAATGCTATGGCCGCGATCTTGCACGCGGTACGCCGGTCAATATCGGTGAGGCGGTCGGCGTTATCGCTGCGCAGTCCATCGGTGAGCCGGGTACGCAGCTCACCATGCGGACCTTCCACATCGGCGGCGCGGCGCAGCTCAATGAGCAGTCGAACCTTGAAGCGGTGTCCGACGGCACGCTGGAGTTGCGCGACATGCCGACCATCGTCGACAGCCGCGGCCGTCGCCTGTCGCTTGCCCGCAATGGCGAGCTGGCGATCATAGACAGCGAAGGCCGCGAACGCGCGGTCCATCGCCTGCCCTACGGCGCGACCATCCTGTTCGCCGACGGTGAGCAGGTGAAGAAGGGCGACCGGTTCGCTGAATGGGACCCCTTCACCATGCCGGTGATCACCGAAAAGCCGGGTATCGTGAAGTATCAGGACCTGATCGACGGGAAGACCTTGATCGAACAGACCGACGAAGCCACCGGCATCGCCCAGAAGGTGGTGTCGGAGCATCGCGGCGCTGCACGGTCCAAGGAGGACTTGCGTCCCCGCCTGACGCTGCTCGACGCCGACAGCGGTGAGGCCGGGCGTTATATGCTCGCCATCGGCGCGATGCTGTCCGTCGAGGACGGTCAGCAAGTGCAGGCCGGTGACGTCCTCGCCCGTGTCAGCCGCGAAGCCGCCAAGACCCGCGACATTACGGGCGGTCTGCCGCGCGTCGCCGAGCTGTTCGAGGCGCGCAAGCCCAAGGACAACGCCATCATCGCCAAGGTGTCCGGCCGCGTCCAGTTCCTCAAGGACTATAAGGCGAAGCGCAAGATCGCCATCGTTCCCGAGGAAGGTGAGCCCGTCGAATATCTCATCCCGAAGTCGAAGGTCATCGACGTTCAGGAGGGCGACTATGTGAAGCGGGGCGATAACCTCATCAGCGGCTCGCCCGACCCGCATGACATTCTGGAAGTGCTCGGTATCGAGGCGCTGGCCGAATATCTGGTCAGCGAAATCCAGGAAGTCTACCGCTTGCAGGGCGTGAAGATCAACGACAAGCACATCGAGGTGATCGTCCGCCAGATGCTGCAGAAGGTGGAGATCACCCATGCAGGCGACACCACGCTGCTGCCGGGCGAGCAGGTCGACCTGGAGGAGATGAACGAGATCAACGCGAGGCTGAAGCAGGGCCAGCAGCCCGCAGAAGGCAAGCCGGTACTTCTCGGCATCACCAAAGCGTCGTTGCAGACCCGCAGCTTCATCTCGGCCGCGTCCTTCCAGGAAACCACCCGCGTCCTTACCGAGGCGGCGGTTCAGGGCAAGAAGGACACGCTGGTTGGCCTCAAGGAGAATGTCATCGTCGGCCGCCTCATCCCGGCGGGCACCGGCGCGGGCATGAACCGCATGCGCATCGCAGCGACCAGCCGCGATGCGGCGCTCCGCGCGCAGTTCAAGGCCATGCAGGCCCACCTCATCGCGCCGCAAACGGCCGAAGAGGAGCATGCCGCCGAACTGCAGCAGGGTCCGGAAGCCGCCATCGGCGACGATCCGCTGGCGGCTGTCCAGGGCGAGGACTTCACCACCGAGGACCTCGATCAGGAATGATATGTAAGGCCAGGGGTAAGGGCCTGGCCTTAACGGACTGCAAACCCCCGCCGGCACATGTTCCGGCGGGGATTTTTGTGGAAATTGCCAGAAGGTGGGACGTTGCAACTGACCTAATTTCCGTCGTCCCTGCGCAGGCAGGGACCCCGCTTCTCCTCGTCTAACGACCGCAAAGACCCAAAAAACTACCTTCCCTCTATCGTCCAATCATGCTGTCTCGACAGCCCCAAACGCCATCGCTATGCCGGGACGCAGCGCGGAGCTTTGATCCGGCTGAAATGGCCCTTATCATTTGTTATGCCTCACAACAGGAGTACAGATGTCTCTTCCCCAGCGCCCGCTTGGTCCATTCACTGTTCCAGCAATCGGTTTTGGCTGCATGAATCTCAGTCATGCCTATGGCGGGTTTCCAGATGAGGCGAGTGCCATCGCTTTGCTGAACCGGGCTTTGGACCTTGGTTGCACCTTCCTTGATACTGCAGCTCTCTATGGCGACGGCGGGAATGAAAGGCTGGTGGCAAAGGCTGTGATGCACCGGCGCAGCGAGTTCATTCTGGCCAGCAAATGCGTGCTCGATTATCGCGACGGCAAGCGCGTGCTTGATGGCCGTCCCGAAACCATTCGCCGGACGCTGGACGACGCCCTTATCCGGCTCAAGACCGACGTCATCGATCTTTACTATCTCCATCGCCTCGACCGGAACGTGCCCATTGAAGACAGCGTCGGCGCGCTGGCCAAAGCAGTGCAGCAGGGAAAGATCAGGACGATCGGGCTTAGCGAGATGTCCGCTGCGACGATCAGGCGAGCCCATGCCGTGCATCCGGTCACTGCCCTGCAAAGCGAATACAGCCCCTGCGTTCGCAATATTGAAATCGCAGCGGTGGGCGCCTGCCGCGAGCTGGGCATTGGCATCGTGCCTTTTTCTCCCGTCGCACGAGGTATGCTGGCGGGCGCCATCCGCAATGACGGCTATGCCGAAGGCGACATTCGCAGGCAATTTCCCCGCTTTATCGAACCACAGCTCAGCCACAATCTGAAAGCGGTGGCGAAGTTCAATACGCTTGCGGCGGAAATCGGCTGCACGCCTGCTCAGTTGTCGCTGGCCTGGATTCTTTCAAAGGGCGAGGACATGATCCCGATTCCCGGTACGCGCGACATTGCCCATCTGGAGGAAAATCTTGGCGCGGTAAATGTGCGCCTGGAACCCGCTATGATCGCCCGGATAGAAGCGATCTTCACCCCAGAGGCCATCCGCGGCGGCCGCTATACTGCGTCCATGCAGGCCCAGATCGATACTGAAATGTTCCCTTATGAGGTGGCGGAGTGAAGTGAACCCCCTGGCCGTCCCGGCAAACTCAGGTTCATCTTCGCTATGGCAGTGAGCGGCCAACAACAAGCGCCCTATGCAAAGGTATCGCATCCATGAAGAAGCTTGCCCTGCTCCTGCCCCTTCTCCCGCTCGCCGCCTGCGCCACCTCGCCGGAAGCCAAGGTGTATAACAGCCTGGTGAAGGTCGGCCTTTCTCCGCCAATGGCCTCCTGCATGGCCGAGCGCATGGTGGACCGGCTGTCGCTGACGCAATTGCGGCGGCTTTCCTCCTTGTCGTCGATCAAGGAACGGGATTTGGGAGAGATGACGATCGACGAATTCATCTACCGCACTCGCGCTTTACAGGATTCGGAAATCCTGTCGGTCGTCACGTCCTCCGGGCTGCGCTGCGCCATCGTAGCGGGCTGACCGTTCTCAGCGCCCTTCAGCAAAGTTCAAGCGCGGCTTGGCAAATGTCTAATGCAAGACATTTGCAATTTTGCAAAACACAAATTGGCTAGTGAGGCTGGAAATATCCCTCCAGCTATGCTTTAGCGCGCTGCGTATGAGTCTCTAACCCCTACAGGCAGGCGGGCATATGAATATTCACGAATATCAGGCGAAGGAATTATTGGCGAAGTTCGGTGCTCCCGTTCCGGCCGGTTATGCGGCGATGAGCGTTGAGGAAGCCGTGGAAGCGTCAAAGAAACTCCCCGGACCGCTATATGTCGTGAAGGCCCAGATTCATGCCGGTGGCCGCGGCAAGGGCAAGTTCAAGGAACTGCCTGCCGAAGCCAAGGGCGGCGTCCGCCTTGCGAAGAATGCGGATGAGGTCCGCGCCCACGCCGCTGACATGCTCGGCAACACGCTCGTCACGGTTCAGACGGGCGAGGCTGGCAAGCAGGTCAACCGGCTTTATGTGACTGACGGCGTCGACATCGCCAAGGAATTCTATCTGGCGCTTCTGGTTGACCGCGCGACCGGCCGAATCGCGATCGTCGCTTCCACCGAAGGCGGCATGGACATTGAGGATGTGGCTCACAACACGCCCGAAAAGATTCACACGCTCACCATTGACCCTGCAACTGGCCTGATGCCGCACCATGGCCGCTCGGTTGCCAGCGCGCTCGGCCTTTCCGGCGATCTCGCGAAGCAGGCTGCAAAGGTGACGCAGGCGCTTTATGACGCCTTCCTTGGCACCGACGCATCTCAGATCGAAATCAACCCCCTCGCCGTCACCGCTGACGAAAAGCTGGTGGTGCTGGACGCCAAGGTCGGTTTCGACAGCAATGCGCTCTTCCGTCACAAGGACATCATGGAACTGCGCGACGAGACGGAAGAAGATCCGATGGAGCTTGAGGCGAGCAAATATGACCTCGCCTACATCAAGCTGGACGGCAATATCGGCTGCATGGTGAACGGCGCCGGTCTTGCAATGGCGACCATGGACATCATCAAATTGAACGGCGCCTTCCCGGCGAACTTCCTGGACGTGGGCGGCGGCGCCACCAAGGAAAAGGTGACGGCGGCGTTCAAGATCATTCTTTCCGATCCGGCCGTCGAGGGCATCCTGGTCAACATCTTCGGCGGCATCATGCGCTGCGACATTATCGCCGATGGTATTGTCGAAGCCGCTAGGGAAGTGAATCTGTCAGTTCCCCTGGTCGTTCGCCTTGAGGGCACCAACGTCGAAAAGGGCAAGGAACTGCTTGCGCTTTCCGGCCTGCCTATTGTGTCGGCAGACAATTTGGGCGACGCTGCGCAGAAGATTGTGAACCAGGTTAAGCTGGCCGCCTGAGCGAATTCCCTGCCTGCCCGGAAGCCTCTCTGAAAAGGCGCGGGCGGGCAGGTGCTCCCTCTCCGGGAGAGGCATGAACTGGAGGTAAGACCATGAAAATTCTGGTGCCCGTGAAGCGGGTGATTGACTATAATGTCAAGCCGCGGGTGAAGATGGACGGGACCGGCGTTGATCTCGCCAACGTCAAGATGTCGATGAATCCGTTCGATGAAATTGCGGTCGAGGAAGCCATTCGCCTGAAAGAAAAGGGCGTCGCGACGGAGATCGTGGCGATTTCCATCGGCGAGGCCAAGGCGCAAGAAACGCTGCGCACCGCGCTCGCCATGGGTGCGGACCGCGCCATCCTGATCGTCAGCGAAACCGAGGTCGAACCGCTTGGCGTCGCGAAGCTTCTCGCCAAGGTGGTTGAGGAAGAGCAGCCGGGCCTCGTAATCCTGGGCAAGCAGGCAATCGACGACGACAGCAACCAGACGGGTCAGATGCTGGCGGCGTTGCTCGGCCGTCCGCAAGGCACCTTCGCGTCCAAGGTCGAAGTTGATGGGGACGCCGTCAGCGTGACCCGCGAGGTCGATGGCGGACTTGAAACCGTGAAGCTTTCGCTTCCCGCCATCGTCACCACCGACCTCCGCCTCAATGAACCGCGCTACGCTTCGCTGCCCAACATCATGAAGGCGAAATCCAAGCCGCTGGCGCAGAAGACCCCCGCCGATTATGGCGTGGACGTCACCCCCCGCCTTTCGACCCTCAAGGTCGCTGAACCGCCCAAGCGCGAAGCCGGCGTCAAGGTCGCTGATGTGGATGAACTGATCGGCAAGCTCAAGGCTTTGGGAGTGGCATGATGAAGACGCTGGTTTGGGTTGAACATGACAATGCGTCGCTGAAGGACGCAACGCTCGCCGCCGTCACTGCCGCCGGCAAGCTGGGCGAAGTACATCTGCTGGTCGCCGGCAAGGGCTGCGGCGGCGTCGCCGAGCAAGCGGCGAAGATCGCAGGCGTTGCCAAGGTCCACCTGGCGGACGACGCGGCGCTTGAGCATGCGCTGGCGGAAAATGTCGCACCGCTGATCGTCGAACTGATGGGCAGCCATGACGCCTTCGTCGCGCCTGCGACCACGACGGGCAAGAATATTGCTCCGCGCGTCGCTGCGCTGCTCGACGTCATGCAGATCAGCGACATCCTCTCGGTCGAGAGCGAAGACACCTTCACCCGCCCAATCTATGCGGGCAACGCGATCGCGACCGTCAAGTCGTCGGACGCCAAGAAGGTGATCACCGTTCGCGGCACCGCCTTTGAGAAGGCGGCGGCGGAAGGCGGATCGGCAGCGATCGAGCAGGTCTCGCCCACGGGCGACAAGGGCCTGTCCAGCTTTGTCGGCGCCGAAATCGCCAAGAGCGAGCGCCCGGAACTCACCTCCGCAAAGATCATCGTGTCGGGTGGCCGGGCGCTGAAGGACAGCGAAACCTTCGAGCAATATATCATCCCTCTGGCGGACAAGCTGGGCGCGGCCGTGGGTGCCTCCCGCGCAGCGGTCGACGCTGGCTATGTGCCCAATGATTATCAGGTGGGCCAGACCGGGAAGATCGTCGCGCCTGAAGTCTATATCGCGGTCGGCATCTCCGGCGCGATCCAGCACCTTGCCGGCATGAAGGACTCAAAGACGATCATCGCCATCAACAAGGACGAGGAAGCCCCCATCTTTCAGGTGGCGGACATCGGTCTTGTCGGCGATCTCTTCAAGATCCTGCCGGAGCTGACAGAAAAGCTCTGAGCTTTTGTCAAGCACGAATGAAAAGCCCCGGTGAAAGCCGGGGCTTTTTTTGTGCGCTGTGACGTAACATCTGCCCGGCACGGCGATCGTTGCACACTTCGCCTGTCCTCGATTCTCGTCATTCCCCGCAAAAGCGGGAACCCAACTGTCCTCGTGGGTTTGACGTCAGAATTTACCCGTGAAATGGGTCCCCGCTTTCGCGGAGATGACGGAAAATGGGAATTTGACAACGATCCGGCGCGGGGAGGATTTCGACCTGCTTCCACCAAAAACCCGCTCAATCTTCCCGCACATATCTGAACCGCGCCCCATTTCTCAGCATCTCGACATAGCCCTCGCCAACCTCCAGCGGCAGATCGCGGAAATCAGCTATCCCCAGATCATTCGCCTCGAGCAGGAAGCGCAGCCTGTTCGCACGCCTCATATCCACCGGAAATTCAGGCGACTGCAGGCCGTACATCAGTATGGAGAGAGCCACCGCGGACGGCACCCTGCCTGCCGGAATATCGAGATGCCATCCGTCCTGCTGCGTATAGCCTTCGGCCACACCCTCGTCGCTGAAACGCACCTGAACATCCACTCCGGCAATTCCCTGGCCATCGGCGTTCGTCACCTCCACCGAAAGTTGCTTGACGTCTTTACTCAATATGGCTTCCTTGAGGACGAAGCGGGGCGGCACTGGCGCAGGCCGGGTGGTCAGCAAAAGCCGTTCACCATGCCGCCGCCACACTCCCTCCGCCATTTCATCCAGAGCGCCATAGATCAGATAATAGCGGAACTTGCCGTCAGCCGTCAGTTCAAGGCCAGAGGCGGCGTCCTGCACGCCGGTCAGCCGATAACGTCCCGCCTCCCCCTCTGCCGCCACAGGGGCTTCCAGCGCGAATATTGCAGTGAGCATCAGGAGCAGGCGCAGGAGCATGCCCTTCTTTTGCGCCGGGCAGAGGCGCGATGCCAGACTGTAAATGGCCAAGTGTGACTTCCGGCGCGACCATGCTATGTCCCCCCTTCATGCAGCTACGCTATCTGGAATATTTCGTGACCCTTGCCCGGGAGCGTCATTTCGCGCGCGCGGCCGAGATATGTCATGTCGCCCAGCCCACCCTGTCCGCGGGCCTTTCGACGCTGGAGGAAACGCTGGGGCAGCGTCTCGTCATCCGCGACCGCCGCTTCATTGATCTCAGCCCCGAAGGCTATGCCATTCTTCCATTTGCCCAGCAGATGCTGGCGGATCATCAGGCAATGCGCGCTGCGCTCAACAGCGATGCTGGGCCGTTGCGGGGCACCTTACGGTTGGGGGCCATTCCGGCCGCAATGCCCTCGGTGGGATTTCTGGTGAAGGCCTTGACGGCCGCCCATGCAGGGCTTCAGGTCAGTGTCCGTTCCATGACCTCGCGAGAAATCGAGCAGGCTCTGGTGGCGCGTGATCTGGACGCCGGGATAACCTACCTCTCCAGCGAGCCGCCTGCCCAGGTGCGCAGCGTGCCGCTTTATTCCGAACATTTCGTCTTCGCTACCCGAAGCGGCACTCCGCTGGCCGAGCGCAGCTCGATCACCCTGGCCGAGGCGGCCGAGGCGCGGCTCTGTCTGTTGCATGAGGGGATGCAGAACCGCCGGATACTTAACGCCGGCTTTTCCGAACGCGGCCTTTCCTTGGAGCCGGTGGCGACTGCCGACAGCTATGTCGCGCTTCTGTCCATGGTGGCCAATGGCGACCTCAACGCGATCATCACTGACAGCCATAGCGCCATGCTGGCGGGTCATCCGCGTCTGCGGCTTATTCCTTTTTCCGACCAACTGCCCCCGAACCAGGTGGGGCTTGTCATCATAGACCGCGAACCGCTGTCGCCCCTTGCCCGCGCCGCCTTTGCCGTTGCGGGTAAACTCGATCTACCGTCGCCCCTGCTTGCCACTGATAGATAAGGCCAATCAAAAAAACCCTATGTCTATTTGACATCTGCTATCATTAGGTCGAACGCAGGAATATGCGCGACATCGAAGAAAATAGCGAAATTGCGACCATTATCGCCCGCCACACCGGACGCGAAGGGCCGCTGCTTCCCATATTGCACGATATTCAGGATGCATTCGGCCATGTCAGCGAGAAAGCCAAGCGGCAGATCGCGCTTGCGCTCAATCTGTCTCGCGCCGAGGTGCATGGGGTCGTCAGCTTCTACCATGACTTCAAAAATGCGCCTGAACCCCTGCCTGTGATCAAGCTTTGCCGCGCGGAGGCATGCCAGGCGCGGGGCAGCGAAGCGCTTGCGCCCAGGATCGAGGAGCTGGCGCAAGGCCGGGCCAAGATTGAGACCGTCTATTGCCTCGGCCTTTGCTCCGTCGGTCCCAATGCCATGGCGGGAGAGAATGTATATGCCCATCTGGATGAAGCGGCAGCGCGGGACCTTGTCGCGGAGGTGGGCGCATGAAAATCTATATCTCCGATGACGCCCTTGCCATTGCCTGCGGAGCGAGCCATGTCGCAGCGGCCCTTGCAAAGGCCGCACCGGATGCGGAAATCATCCGCACGTCGAGCTGGGGCATGCACTGGCTGGAACCGCTGGTGGAAATCGACAGCGGCGCGGGACGGACCGGTTATGGCCCGGTCAAAGCGAGTGACGTTGAGCGTCTTGTGGCCAATCATCATCACCTCGGTCAAGGCGCAGTTGACGAGCTTCATATAGGTGACGTCGCCAAACACCCCTTTATCGCGTCCCAGACGCGCCTCACCTTCGCCAGGGCGGGAAAGACACGGCCGACCAGCCTTGAGGATTATGAAGCCACGGGCGGCTGGAAGGGCCTGAACCAGGCCCGCGGCATGACCGCTGGGGCAGTCATTGAGGAAGTCACACAATCCGGGCTGCGCGGGCGTGGAGGAGCGGGTTTTCCCGCGGGCATAAAATGGCGCACGGTGGCGCAGGCTTCCGCCGCTCAGAAATATATCGTCTGCAATGCCGATGAGGGGGACAGCGGCACCTTCGCCGATCGCATGCTGATGGAGGGCGATCCCTATTGCCTCATCGAAGGCATGGCGATTGCCGGATATGCCGTTGGTGCGGATAAAGGCTATATCTACGTCCGTTCCGAATATCCCCACGCCATCCGCAAGCTCAATGAAGCCATTGCGAAATGCCGCGCCATCATTGCGCCGTTCGACGTGGAAGTGCGCGTCGGCGCAGGCGCCTATGTGTGCGGAGAGGAAACCTCCCTCTTGAACTCCCTTGAGGGCAAACGCGGAGAGGTTCGCGCAAAGCCGCCGTTGCCCGCGATCGAGGGTCTGTTCGGCAAGCCGACGGTGGTGAACAATGTACTGACGCTGGCCGCCATCCCCTTTATCCTTTCCGAAGGAGCAAAAGCCTATGCCGATTATGGCATGGGCCGGTCGCGCGGCACCATGCCGCTGCAGATAGCCGGAAATGTGAAACATGGCGGGCTTTATGAGACTGGCTTCGGCCTGACACTGGGCGAGATCGTCAACGACATTGGAGGCGGCACAGAGAGCGGGCAACCCGTTCGCGCGGTACAGGTCGGCGGACCCCTGGGCGCCTATTTCCCGCCCGCGCTGTTCGATACGCCGTTCGACTATGAGGCTTTTGCCGCCAGAGACGGGCTTATTGGCCATGGTGGCATCGTGATCTTTGATGACAATGTGGACATGCTGACGCAGGCGCGGTTCGCAATGGAGTTCTGCGCTGCCGAAAGTTGCGGCAAATGCACCCCCTGCCGCCTCGGCTCGATACGCGGTGTGGAAACGCTCGATCGCCTGCGGGCGGGCGGGCGCAAGGGTTCCGACCGGGTGGAGGCCCTGCCGCAGATTCACAATGCCAAGGGGGGCATCCGCAGCGCCGCGGCCGAACTCGACCTGATAGCCGATCTGTGCGAAACCATGAAATATGGCTCGCTGTGCGCGCTCGGAGGCTTCACACCCTATCCGGTCATGAGCGCCATCACGCATTTCCCGGAAGATTTCGGCCTGGAACGGAATGAGGAGGCTGCGGAGTGACTGTCCTAGCCCTCGCCCTTTGTCCCGAGCGAAGTCGAGGGACGATCACCGCCAAGTCATACGTGTCTCGACTTCGCTCGGCACGAAGGGTGGAGGCGTGAGACTCCTCGGCGCCGTCATCGCCGGTGGGCAATCGCGCCGGTTCGGCAGCGACAAGGCGGTTGCCCCTGTCGATGGCCGCCCACTTGCCGCGCATGTGATCGAGGGGCTGGAGCCGCAGGTTGAAAAGCTCGTCATGTGCGGCCGGGAATGGCCGGGTATGACCATGCTCGCGGACCGGCCGGAGAACGGACAAGGACCCCTGGGGGGTATCTGCGCGGCGCTCCACCATGCGCAGGAGCAAGGATTCGATGCTGTGCTGACGGCGGGTTGCGATACGCTGCCGGTGCCGGAACGCCTTGCCGGCCTATTGGGTTATAAGACAGGGGTCATCAAGGATCAGCCGCTCTTTGGCTTTTGGCCCGCTAGCATGGCCTCGCTGCTCGACCAGTGGCTAAAGGACCAGCCCCGCCGCGACATGCGCGGATGGATTGAGCAGAGCGGAGCGCATGAGGTCGAAACGGACATCGCCTTTTCAAATCTGAATACGCAAGACGATTATGCGCAGTTCAAGGCGCAACGGGGACTGAGGTTATGACATACAGCAAACAGGCGGATTTCGGGACGCCGGCGTCTGGTTCGGACCTGCCGGTGACGCTGACCATCGACGGCCAGAGCGTTACTGTCCCTGCGGGCAGCACCGTCATGCGCGCCGCCGCCGAGATCGGCACTTCGATCCCGAAACTCTGCGCCACGGATAATCTCAAGCAATTCGGTTCCTGCCGCCTCTGCCTTGTCGAGGTGGATGGCATGCGCGGCACGCCTGCAAGCTGCACCACGCCCGTTGCCGAGGGCATGGTCGTCCACACCCAGACACCGCAATTGCAGAAGCTCCGCAAGGGGGTGATGGAACTTTACATTTCCGACCACCCGCTCGACTGCCTTACCTGCTCGGCCAATGGCGATTGCGAGTTGCAGGAACAGGCGGGCGCCGTGGGCCTGCGCGAAGTGCGCTACGGCTATGAGGGCGGCAATCATCTGGGCCTGCCCAAGGACAGCTCCAACCCCTATTTCGATTTCGATCCCAGCAAGTGCATCGTCTGCTCGCGTTGCGTCCGGGCCTGCGACGAGGTGCAAGGAACGTTCGCGCTGACGATAGAGAGCCGGGGCTTTGGATCCAAGGTGTCGGCGGGCACGCCGCTCGACGACTTTATCTCGTCGGAATGCGTCTCGTGCGGCGCCTGTGTCCAGGCTTGCCCGACCGCCACGCTTCAGGAAAAGGCCGTGGCGGAGATCGGCACGCCGGATCGCGCCGTTGTCACCACCTGCGCCTATTGCGGCGTCGGCTGCTCCTTCCGCGCGGAAATGCGCGGCGAACAGCTTGTCCGCATGGTGCCCTGGAAGGACGGCAAAGCCAATCACGGGCATAGCTGCGTCAAGGGCCGCTTCGCCTGGGGCTATGCCCAGCATCAGGACCGCATCCTGAAACCTATGATCCGTAAGTCGATCAAGGAACCCTGGCGTGAGGTCGAATGGGATGAAGCCATCAGCTATGCCGCTTCGGAACTGAAGCGAATACAGGCCAAATATGGCCCGCGCTCGACGGGCGGCATCACCTCCTCGCGCTGCACCAATGAAGAAACTTTCCTGGTGCAAAAGCTGGTCCGCGCGGGCTTTGGCAACAACAATGTCGATACCTGCGCCCGCGTCTGCCATTCGCCCACCGGCTACGGCCTCAAGACGACCTTTGGCACCAGCGCCGGCACGCAGGACTTCGACAGCGTCGAGGATGCCGACATCATCCTCATCATCGGCGCGAACCCGACCGACGGCCACCCGGTTTTCGCCAGCCGCATGAAGCAGCGCCTGCGTGAAGGCGCGAAGCTGATCGTCATCGACCCACGCCGGATCGACCTGGTTCGCAGCCCCCATGTCGAGGCCGCCCACCACCTGCCGCTTCGGCCCGGCACCAATGTGGCGGTGCTGACGGCGATGGCGCATGTGATCGTGACCGAGGGGCTGGCCGATGAACAATTCATCCGCGAACGCTGCGACTGGGACGAATATCAGGACTGGGCGGCCTTTGTTTCCGATCCCAAGCGCTCCCCCGAAGCAACCGAACCGCTTACCAAGGTTCCGGCAACAGAGCTGCGCGAAGCAGCGCGACTTTATGCAACGGGCGGCAATGGCGCGATCTATTATGGCCTGGGTGTAACGGAGCATTCGCAGGGCAGCTCAACCGTCATGGCGATCGCCAACCTTGCCATGGCAACTGGCAATATCGGACGCCGCGGCGTTGGCGTGAACCCGCTGCGTGGCCAGAACAATGTGCAGGGCGCTTGCGATATGGGCAGCTTCCCGCACGAACTTTCCGGCTACCGTCATATCGGCGACGCCGGGACCCGCGCCTTGTTCGAAGAGGACTGGGGCGTGACGCTCGACGCCGAGCCGGGCCTGCGCATCCCCAATATGCTGGACGCCGCCGTCGATGGCGCGTTCAAGGCGATCTACATTCAGGGCGAGGACATTCTTCAGTCCGATCCAAACACCAAGCATGTCGCTGCGGGCCTTGAAGCCATGGAATGCGTCATCGTCCATGACCTGTTCCTCAACGAGACGGCGAACTACGCGCACATCTTCCTGCCTGGCTCCACCTTCCTCGAAAAGAACGGCACCTTCACCAATGCAGAGCGGCGCATTCAGCTCGTCCGCAAGGTGATGAGTCCGATGAACGGCTATGAGGATTGGGAGATCACGCAGCTTCTGGCGCAGGCGCTGGGGCTTGGCTGGAACTATTACCACCCGGCCGAGATCATGGACGAAATCGCGCGCCTGACACCGACCTTTGACGGTGTGAACTTCGACCGGCTGGACCGGGAGGGCTCGCTGCAATGGCCGGTCAACGACGCCGCGCCGGACGGATCGCCGATCATGCATGTTGACGGTTTCGTCAGGGGCAAGGGCAAGTTCGTGGTCACCGATTATGTGCCGACCGACGAAAAGACCGGTCCACGCTTCCCGCTGCTGCTCACCACCGGCCGGATCCTCAGCCACTATAATGTCGGCGCGCAGACCCGCCGCACCGCGAACACGGCATGGCATCCTGAGGACCGGCTGGAAATCCACCCCGTGGACGCCGAGGATCGCGGCATTGCCGAGGGAAGCTGGGTCCGCCTGTCCAGCCGCTCGGGCGAGACTACATTGCGCGTTCTCATCACCGACAGGGTGGCGCCCGGCGTCGTCTACACGACCTTCCACCATCCAGAAACGCAGGCCAATGTCGTGACGACCGAATTTTCGGACTGGGCCACCAATTGTCCAGAATACAAGGTGACGGCCGTTCAGGTCTCCCCTTCCAACGGTCCCACCGATTGGCAAGAGGGTTATGAGGAACTGTCGGAACGCTCCCGCAGGATCATCCATACGGAGGCGGCGGAATAGCAACTCGGGCCGTTCGTCCCGAGCGCAGTCGAGGGACGTTTGCCTGAGATAGCGTGTCTCGACTACGCTCGACACGAACGGTAACGGGATAACATGAACAGCCTGGAAAAACTCATCTACATGGCGAACCAGATCGCTCGCAATTTCGCAGCCCTGGGTGAAGCGAACGCGACTGCCGCCGTCGCTGTACATATTCATGACTTCTGGGATCCGCGCATGAAGTCCATGATCTTCTCTCATGTCGTTGCGGGGGGAGAAGGGCTCGATCCCGTCTCCCTCGCGGCGCTGTCGCAGCTTGCCAAGGACAGTGGCCATATCGCCGCCTGACCAGAGCGGCCATGTCGACAGGGCCGTTCGCATTTTGCGGCCCGGCAACGCGCCGGACGAGCCAGCGAGCCGGGCCATAGCGGTCGAGGCACCCGTCTCGCTGGAATATAATGGCATAGCCTATGCCGTGATGATGGCCACACCGGCTGATCTCGTCGATTATGTGACGGGCTTTTCCCTTTCCGAAAAGCTGATCGAAACGCCGGCGGACATAGAGGACATCGATGTCCATCAGGCGGAAAAGGGCTGGCTGGTGCGCACGCAACTGGCGGGCAGCCGAACGGAAACCCTGCTGGCCCGTGTCCGGGTGCGCGTTTCCGAAAGCAGTTGCGGTCTGTGCGGCATGGACAATCTGGACGAGGTCATGCGCCCCCTCCCGCGCGTGCCGGCGCATCAGGCGCCCGAGAAGCAGGCACTTTTCCGCGCACTGGCCGAGCTTGGCGACCACCAGCCACTCCACAACGCCACAGGCGCGGTCCATGCGGCCGCATTTGCCGACAGAAAGGGCCACATCCTCCATGCCAGGGAAGATGTGGGCCGCCACAATGCGCTCGACAAGCTGATCGGCTGCCTCGCCCGCCAGGATAAGGATCCGGCTGACGGCTTCATCCTGACAAGTTCGCGGTGCAGTTATGAAATGGTGGAGAAGTCGGTGCGCGCGGGCGCAAACACCCTCATTACCATCTCAGCGCCCACCTCGCTCGCGGTGGCTCGCGCGGAGGAGGCTGGGCTTACCCTCGTCGCACTGGCCCGCCCGGATGCGGTGCTGTTGATGAGCCGGGAAACTGGGTCGTTCGGGTTGTAAACCCCTCTCCCAGTGGGAGAGGAACAGCAGAACCCACGACATGACAATCAATCCCTGTCAGGCGCCCCGAGAGGGAAGAAGTGCCGATAGGGACGTGCCTCCTCCACGCAGCGGCTGATCGAAGGGCGCTCCAGCAAGCGCGCACGATAGGCCCTCAGCAGAGAATGTTCCTGCGAAATCGGGCAAACCCAGTCGGCATAGAAAAGCGAAGGCGCGGCGGCACAGTCGGCGAGACTGAAATCGCCGCTGGCAAACGGCCTGCCCTCCAGCCGCTTTTCCATAGGAACGCCGCAGCATGTCCTGCGCGTCAGCGACGTTCCTCGCGCTTCTGTCCTTTTCCTCCCGAAGGCTATTGCCGACGATCGCCTGCATCGGGGTCATCACATAATTGTCGAACAAGCGGTCCAGCATCCGCACGTCGATCCCGGCTTCCGGCTCCCGTGGAATGAGTTGCACTGGCCCCGGGTGATGGACCTGCAGATATTCTATGATCACAGACGTTTCGAATATCGCCCGTCCATCCTCCACCAGTACCGGAAATTTGCCCTGCGGCGATACTGCCTGAAGCCGGGTAGCGTTTTCAGGATGCTCGGCATCCACCATGCGGAAGACGAAAGGGGTGTCATTCTCATAAAGCGCAATGAGCGCTTTCCAGCAATAGGAAGAAAAGGGGTGGCCAAAAAGCTCAAGCATTGGCCGTCTCACTCGTTGCCGCCGCTTCAATTGCCGCGACGTCGATCTTCCGCATGCCCATCATCGCCTGCATCGCCCGCCCCGCCGCAGCGCGATCAGGCGAAGTCATCCATTCTATGAGCCGTCGCGGAACCACTTGCCAGGAAAGGCCGAACCGGTCCTTGCACCAGCCGCACTGACTTTCGCTGCCTCCATCGCCGGTCAGCGCCGCCCAATAGCGGTCGACTTCAGCCTGATCGGCGCAGTCGATTTGGAACGACACGGCTTCGGTAAAGGGGAAAAGCGGCCCGCCATTCAGGCCAGTGAAGGAGCGCCCAGATAACGTGAATTCCACGAACAGGACGTCCCCCTCATTTGTCGATGGATTATCCGCGGGCGAGCGGTGGACGGCATCGATGCGGCTATCGGGGAACAGGCCGGTATAGAATTGCGCGGCCTCCTCGGCCCTTCCGTCAAACCAGAGGCAGGGTGTTATCTTCTCCGTCACCATGATCTTATCCTTTCCTTGTGCCTACCAGGGCGAATTTGGCACCTAGCGGGTCAAGGCCGAAGATGACCCACTCCCCACCTGGAACCTCATGGGGTCCATGCAATAGCTGGCCTCCCCCACTTCCAGTCTTCTCAACGGCCGCATCTATGTCCGGCACACGGAAAACATAGGTCCAACCGGGTGCACCGCCCTGCGGCATCTGAGGAGCAAAGGCGCCGATCGTGGCCCCATTCTGCACTAGGAACTGATATTCTCCCGCATCGCCCATCGGCATGCCGTCCCCCTTCTGCCAGCCGAAATGCCGCCCATAGAATTGGAAGGCGCGCTGCTGATCGTTGGTGGTGAGTTCATTCCAGGCGCAATGGCCGGGTTTTGTCGGCGAAAAGGCCGTGCTGGTGCCCTCACTGGCCCCCTTCATGACATAGAAGGGAATGCCCTCGGGATCGGTCACCATCGCTATCCTGCCAACATTCGGGACGTCCATTGGCGGCATCTGCACTGTGCCGCCGCTATCAATGATGGCCGCCACCGTTTCATCGACATCCTTGACGCCGACATAACCCAGCCAGACCGGCCTGGCGCCGTGCGCCTGCATGTCCTGCGTGAGCTGCATGAGGCCCCCCACGCCCTCACCATCGGCCATCAATATGCGGTAGTCCATGCCGGGCTGGCCGCTGTCATTCGCGGTCCAGCCAAGCACATTGCTGTAGAAGGCCTGCGCCTTGTCGGCATCGGTCGTCAGCAGTTCGTACCAGATGAAATCTCCATGCGCGTTGGTCATGTCACTTCCCCAGCGTCACTATGGGTTGGAAACCGCCGTAGATCATCCGCTTGCCGTCGAAAGGCATGGGATTGCTTTCCGGGTTCATGCGTGGATCGGTCTTCATCAGCTCCTCCATCTTGCCCATAGCGGCGTCGCGCGTGGCCTTGTCCGGCCATTCGATCCACGAGAAAACCACCGTTTCATCCTCGCCAGCCTCGACCGCGCGATAGAAATCGGTCTGCTTGCCGCGCGGAACGTCATCGCCCCAGCATTCGAGGATGCGCGTTGCACCGAGATCGAGAAAGACGCTGTCGCCCTTCTTCGCATGTTCGATGAACTTCTCTCTGTTCGCGGTCGGCACCGCGATCACAAAACCGTCGATGTAAGTCATGTCCTCTCTCCCATGCTGTTGCTCAGTTCGTGGATTGGCCGCATGACGACTCGGCATTGACGATCATGCGCACACGAGTTATTAAAAGCAACTATGAAGTCATCAAAACAAACAGAAATGGGTCCAGTTGAAAAAAGGCGCTGGTATGAGGACGCGTGCGGCGCCGCGTTCGCTCTTGAAATGATCGGAGAGCGCTGGGCCATATTGATCATGCGCGAGTTGATGTTCGGCCCCCGGCGCTTCAGCGATCTGCGGCGGGACCTGCCGGGCATCAGCGCCAATATCCTGACTCAAAGACTGGAGGGATTGGAGGCAAATCGCATTGTCAGGCGCCGCAAGCTGCCACCGCCCGCAAGCGTGCAGGTATATGAACTCACGCAATGGGGTTATGAAGCAGAGCCCCTGCTCAAGATACTCGGCCGCTGGGCGACGCGCCATCCGGGGCATGACCCGTCGCTGCCCCTCAGCGCAGCATCGCTGATGATGTCTTTCGAGACAATGGTCGACCCGGAACGCGCGAAAGGCCTTGATGCAAAGGTCGGCTTCCGTTTGGGAGAGGAACGGTTCGTAGGGCACATCCACGACGGTTCCTTGAAGGTGGTGCGCGGCGAACCAGACGGCGCGGCGGTCACCTTTACGGGCGAACCGACAGTTATCGCAGGAGCGGTTTATGGTGGAATGCCGCTTGTCGATCCTGAGGCATCAGGGGCACTGCAGATCGAAGGCGATGCCGCCTTGGCGGCTAAATTCGTGACGCTGTTTGTGCTTCCGGAAAAACTGCCCGAAGAAAATCGGGGTTAGCCGAACAGCTCCGCATTTTCCTCACGCAACAGCTTTTTCTGGATCTTGCCCATGCTGTTGCGCGGCAGTTCCGGCATGAACAGCACGCAGCGCGGCTGTTTGTAGCGGGCGAGCTGATCCGACAGAGCCTGCAGCACTTTTGTTTCGTCCAGTGCCGGATCGCGAGCCTGCACGACGGCAATCACCGCTTCCCCCATGTCCGCGTGGGGCACGCCAATGACCGCGCTTTCGGCTATGCCGGGAATAGCGTCAATCGCAGCTTCCACTTCGGCCGGATAGACGTTGAACCCACCCGAAATGATCAGGTCCTTCGCCCGCCCGTCGATGAAAATATAACCGCGCTCGTCGATATGACCGAGATCGCCGGTGATGAAAAAGCCGTCGGCACGGAAATCCTCCGCCGTCTTTTCCGGCATCTGCCAATAGCCTTTGAAGACATTGGGTCCGCGCACCTCGATGACGCCTATGCCATCGTCGATCAGCGCCCCGCTCTCAGGATCGGTAATGCGCAACTCGACGCCGGGCAAGGGAAAGCCGACGCTGCCCGGCACCCTTTCGCCATCATAGGGATTGGAGGCGTTCATATTGGTTTCGGTCATGCCGTAGCGTTCGAGGATGGCTTGGCCGGTGCGGGCCGAAAATGCCTTGTGCGTTTCGGCCGACAAGGGCGCAGAGCCCGAGACGAAAAGGCGCATGTGCGACACCAGTTCGCGGGTAAAGCCCTCCTCCGCCAGCAAGCGGCTGTAGAAGGTCGGCACCCCCATCAGCACCGTTGCATTTGGCAGGTGCCGTATCAGTTCCTTTGCGTCGAAGCGCGGCAGGAAGGTCATTGATGCACCCGCCGCCAATATGCTGTTCGTCGCCACGAACAGCCCATGCGTGTGGAAGATAGGGAGCGCGTGGAGCAGCCGGTCCTCGCTGGTGAAACGCCAATATTTGCGCAAGGTCTCTGCATTGGACTGCAGATTGCCATGCGTCAGCATCGCGCCTTTCGACCGCCCGGTCGTGCCTGATGTGTAGAGGATGGCGGCAAGGTCCTCTTCCTCTCGCGGCACATCCTCGAACCCGGAGGGCTGGCCTGCGGCAAGGGTGAGCAAGTCGCCTTCCCCCGAAGGACCCAAGAGGTGGAGGTTCGGAACACCAACCTGCTGCGCAAGCTGGCGCATTCCGTCTTCATCCTCGGGACGGCAAATGAACAACACGGGTGCTGCATCGCCCAGAAAATAGCGAACCTCACCCACCGTGTAGGCGGGATTGAGCGGCAGATAGACCGCACCGGCGCGCACTGCAGCCAGATAGACAAGCAGAGCATCAACGCTTTTCTCTGTCTGAACCGCGATGCGATCGCCCGGCTTTACACCAAGACTGCAGAAGAGATTGGCGAGCCGGCCTGTACGGTCGATTAGGTCCGCATAGGAAAGGCTGCCACCTGAAGGCAGCATGAGGAAAGGCTTTCCAAGATCAGCGGGAAAGCGGCTCCGAAAAAAGGAGAAGAGATGATTGGACATGGCTAATCTCTGCCTGAACGAAGGCGATGCGGCAATGGCCCTTCGATCGCCGGGTGGTAGCGTCTTTCCTCCAGGCACAGGAAATCGTCGTCGCTGCGCAGGGGCGACGGATGTTTGCTAACGCAGCAGTTCGAGATTTACGGCATGGGCCATTGCGAAATGGCCCGCATCATTGGGATGGAGCGAATCCCCTGAATTGAACCGGGGGGCAAGGCGAGCGCGGTCAGCAGGGTCGGCGAGCGCCTTGTCAAAGTCGACATGGCCGTCCGCCTCCTTATTGTCCCTTATCCAGGCATTCACGGCCGTCCGGACATTCTCCCCATAATCGCTCCAGTAAACGGCGCCCTTGAAGGGAAGAATTGTGCCCAAGATGACCTTCACGCCATGCTCGTGGGCGCGGGCAATAATTTGCCGATAGCCTGCGATAAGGTCTTCCGCGCTGGGAGGCATGGGATCCTTGGCCCGCCAGGCCGCACCCACATCATTCACCCCCTCCAGCATGATGACATGGCTGACCCCCGGAACCGAAAGGACGTCCCGGTCGAAGCGGGCAAGAACATTGGGGCCTGATCCATTGCGAAGCACCCTGTTTCCGCTGATCCCCGCATTAGCAACCCCCGCCTTTCCCTTCATCGCCGGTTGAAGGCGCTCCGCCAATATGTCGGGCCAGCGCTTGTTGGCATCAATGCTGGTCAACGCCCCGTCGGTTATGGAATCGCCGAGGGTTACAATAGTGCGGTTCGGCTGGCGGTTTTCCACCTCGACAGCCGAGAGGATAATCCGCCGTTCGAAGCGCCGCGCGCGTTCCAGCATCGGAGCCCCGGTCTGATTGCCTGGTGCGGCCCAGGCAGTCGCAAAGGCATCCCAGTGCAACACTGCTCCAGCCGCGCCGTCGGGAAGATAGATACTGACCGCGACATGGCTGAGCGGCTTTACCGGAAGCTTGACGGGATCGCTGAGCAAGGGCGCCTGACCGGGCAGGTGAAAGGCCGGCCTGCGGCCAAAGGTGACAATCTGATCGGTCCCCGGCTGCAACCGCCCATCCGTTCCCATCAGGGCGACATGCACCGCACCGATACGGATCGGGCTTTCGGAAAGTTCATTGCTAAGGCGAATACGAAGCTGATCGCCGCCATTGCTGAGGCGTACTACCTGCCGCACCGTGCTGTCCCGGAACTCCGGCAGTGTCTTGTCCGGCGCCAAGGGCATGATCCGATGGGGAACCGCGGACCAGCTTCGCGACCAGCTTTGCGCCTGTGCCTGCGCAGGGAGGAGCAACAATAGCGCCGCCAACAATAAGCTCTTCATCCTATCGAATCCCACCCTTGCCCCTCTGCCGGACCATGTGCTCAGCGAGCATATAGGAGCCAATTAGCCCCGGCGGCTCGCGAGAAAGCGGCGGCGCAATGCGCTTCTCCATCGCAGCCATGTCGCTCAAGCCGCTCAGATAGCCAGCCAGCAGATCGAGCGTCCTGGCGCGGATCATGGGAAACAGCCGGTGCTGCTTCATGACGCCGCCACCCAGCACGATCCGCATCGGAGCAACAGTCAGGAACAGCAAGGCACAAAGCTGCGCCAGATAATGGCTTTCCACCTCCCAGAATGGATGCCCCGGCGGAAGTTGGGATGCGGGCTTGCCCCAGGCGGCCTCCACCGCCTTGCCGCTCGCCAGCCCCTCGAAGCAATCTCCATGGAAGGGACAGACTCCGGCAAAATCCCCATGCGCCGCATGCCGGCGGGGAAGATAATGGCCAGCTTCAGGGTGGCCGAGGCCGTGCAAGGGCTTTCCGTCAGCTACAATGCCGACGCCGATCCCCGTCCCGACCGTGATATAGGCCAGGGTAGCAACATCCTCTCCCGCCAAAACGGTTTCCGCCAGCGCGGCCGCGTTGACATCGGTGTCGAGCGCAACCGGCACTCCAAGGATTGCTGAGGTTCGCCCGATCAAATCGACACCCTCCCAGAGGGGCTTGGGAGTTCGTAAAATACAGCCATAGGTGGAGGATAGAGGGTTTAGGTCGAGCGGTCCGAAACTGCCCACGCCAACAGCCTCGATGCGCCCAGGACGAGCAGCCGAGCGAAAAAAGGCCTCGACATCCGCAAAGGTGGAATCGGGATCGCGCGTCGCAATGGTGACGGTCTCAACTGATCCAGACTTAGCGTTCCCGACGCCGCAGACGAATTTTGTGCCCCCGGCCTCGATAGCGCCAAGCAACATTGTACAATCTCCAGATCAGCACCTTGTTTGTCGAAACCACTCGCAAGGATGGTGTATCACTGCTGTAGACAGCAGCAATTCCTCATATAAAAAAAGCAGATGCGGCCTGTCCGGGGAGGATGGAATGACATTATCGACGGTCGATCTCATCGTAGTCATCATCTATGCGATCGGAATATTCGGGCTCGCCCAGTGGGTGGCTCGCGAAAAGCCGGGCCATCAAAAGGACAGCAGCGATTATTTCCTCGCCTCCAAGGCCCTGCCCTGGTGGGCAATCGGATCGTCGCTGATCGCAGCCAATATCTCCGCCGAGCAGATTGTCGGCATGTCGGGCTCCGGCTATGCCTTGGGGCTTGCCATCGCCTCCTATGAATGGCTCGCTGCCGTGACGCTCCTCATCGTCGCGAAATTCTTCCTCCCGATATTCCTGCGGAACGAGATTTACACCATGCCGCAGTTCCTTGAGCAGCGCTACGGCCCCTCCATTCGAACGCTGATGGCGATTTTCTGGCTGATCCTCTATGTTTTCGTGAACCTGACCTCGATCATCTGGCTCGGCTCCATTGCCGTCAATCAGGTGGCCGGAGTGGACCAGGACCTCGCGCTTTACATTCTGGCCGGTTTCGCTCTGCTCTACCAGCTTTACGGGGGCCTCAAGGCCGTCGCGCTGACGGACATAGTGCAGGTCACCTTGCTGGTTCTTGGCGGCCTCATGGTGTCAGGGCTCACCCTGTCCGAAATCGGAGGCGATGCCGGGATCATTGGCGGTTTCACCACCTTGACGGAACGTGCGCCGGAACATTTCGACATGATCCTGTCCCCGGACAATCCCTTTTACAAGGATCTGCCAGGCATCACCGTACTGGTCGGCGGCATGTGGATTGCGCATCTCAGCTATTGGGGCTTCAATCAATATATCATCCAGCGGGCCCTTGCGGCGAAGAGCCTGAAGGAAGCGCAGAAGGGCATGGTTTTCGCCGCTTATCTGAAGCTGCTGATGCCGTTCGTGATCGTTCTTCCCGGCATTGCCGCGGTCTTGCTGGCGCCGGGGCTTGAAAAGCCGGATCAGGCCTATCCAACGATGATGCGGCTGTTACCCCCCGGCCTTCTCGGCCTTGTTTTCGCGGCTCTGATCGCGGCGATCATTGCCTCCACCGCGTCCAAGATCAACAGCATCGCCACCATCTTCACGCTCGATCTATATGCCAAGTTCACCGGCCAGAAGACGAAGGCCGAAGATGATGTGACGGCCGGCGCCGGCCGGGAAGCAAGGCTGGTCCTGACCGGCCGCATCACCGCTGTTGTTGCGGTGATCCTGGCTGCGTTCACCGCCCGGCCGCTGCTCGGTGCGTCGGATCAGGCTTTCCAGTTCATTCAGGAGTTCACTGGCTTCTTCACTCCGGGCATCACTGTCATCTTCCTTATGGGTCTGTTCTGGAAACGCGCCAATGAAGCGGGGGCCATCGCGGCGGCCATGGCCTCGGTCATACTTTCCTATGCTGGCAAGCAGTTCCTGCCCGGCCTGCCTTTTCTTGACCGCATGGGGCTGGTGTTCCTGGTGGCGCTGGCGCTCGCCGTCCTGATTTCGCTGATGGTTCCGGCCCGCGCCGATGCCAACCGGATCATCACCAGCGACATCAGCTACAGGACTTCACCGACCTTCAACATGGCTGGGCTCGGCGTTGTCCTGCTGCTCATCGCCTTTTATGCGACATGGTGGTGACGCACGAACTCGGCTAATATGATCCGGCTAATGGCAGGAGTCCGGGATCATGCCGGTAGAACTAAACCACACCATCGTCTGGTGCCATGACAAGGAACGCTCATCCGCCTTCCTGGCTGACATACTGGGCCGGCCGGCTCCGGCCGAATTCCTGCATTTCCGCATTGTCGAACTCGACAATGGCGTCTCGCTCGACTTCATGCAGAAGGAAGGCGCTGTTGCCCGGCAGCACTATGCCTTCCTGGTCAGCGAAGAAGAGTTCGACGGCATATTTGCGCGGATTAAAGGCGCTGGCCTCACCTATTGGGCCGATCCGTCAAGATCGGTGGCGAATGAGATCAACCATCTCGATGGGGGGCGGGGCATGTATTTCGAGGATCCCGACGGTCACCTGCTCGAAATACTGACCCGCCCCTATGGCAGCGGACAATAAGGCTCAAAGCCTGTCCAACACAAGCCAGCGGCGATCGCCCAGCCAGGCGTTGGTGAGCGCCGCCTCACTCGCCGCGGCGCCCGAACGGTCGCCCATGGTCCGCTGGGTCCTCGCCAGGCCATAAAGTGCCCAACCATTATTGGGTGCCTGGGCCAGAGCTTCCATGAAGGCTTGCCGTGCGCCAGCCAGATCCCCGCTGCGATACAGGGCTGCCCCAAGCGACTGCTTCACCGGATAATACCAGTAAGGCGGCTCCATATACGGTATCGCTTCTTCAATCGCGACTGCCTGCCGGTACAGACCCACGGCTTTTCCATATTTGCCCTGCGCATAGGCAAGACGCGCCTGAGCCACTGTTTCGGCTAGCCGCAGCAGATCGGGAGCGGGCACCCCCTGGTCGACCATCGGCTTGAAATCGGTGCCTTCGCGGATCGCCCGAAGAGCTGCAAGCTCGCGGTCGAAAGCAGCCTTGTCCTTTTCCTGGGCATGGGCCACCGCGCGTGCATAACGCCACATGCCGCTGACATAGGGCAGCCGTTCGTCCGGTGCCTTCAACGCCATTATGTCCTTGGGAGCGGCAAACTGCGAATAAGCGAGATAGGGGGCAGCGCTGACCGGCTGCAGCCATGCCACCTTGGATGTCACATCGACATCGACAATGCCTCGCAGCTTCTCCGCCTGCTCTATGGCGGTTTTCATGTCCCCCGCCATCTGGGCCGACGTCACGATAAAATGCACATTGTGCGGATAATAGCCGAATCTGTACAGACCCGGATTGGCCGCATTCTTGAGATAGGCTTCGTCGGCCTTGGCGGCGTCCACATTGACCCGGATCGAGTCCTTGAAGCGGCCGACGCGGTAATAAAGATGTGCTGGCATATGCACCAAGTGCCCGGCCGCCGGAACCAGCGGAGTCGCCAGCCTGTCCGCATAGCTTTCCGCCCGTTCGGGATGAACCGACGCCTCCATCAGGTGGATATAGAGATGGTCCGCCTGCGGATGGTCGGGATTGCGTTTCAATACGCCCTCGACCAGTGAGATGGCTTTGACGATATTGCCCTTGGGCGTCTTGCGGTCCGCCTCCCAATAGTCCCAGGGCTGCGTGTCCATTACCGCTTCTGCCGCAAGGACGGCAACATTGTCGTCCTGCGGGAAGCGTTCGGCGACCTGAAGCATCCTTTCGGCATAGCCCTTGTCCAGAGCGGCACGGTCGGCCTTGGGATCGGCGGAATAGCGTGTGGCGAGCGCGTCGATCAGCGCCTGCTCCACTGGCTTGGCCTTTGCCTTCAACGCCACGGCGCGCTGCGTTGCCGCCACGGCCTGGGCATTCACCTCAGGGTCCATGGGCGCATTGATATTGGGACCGTGCGCCAGCGCCTCGCCCCACCAGCACATGGCGCATTGCGGATCAAGCCGCTGCGCCTCCTGGAAGGAACGGATCGCCTCGCCATGATTGAAGCCATAGGTCAGCATCATGCCCTGGTCGAAAAAACGCTGCGCTTCGGCATTGCTGGTCGTCACTGGATATTGAAGGGTGCCAAGACCAGGGAACAATATTGGCTTCCCAGCGCCCGCTGGCATGTTCGCCATTGCCTCCTGCGCATATTGCAGCCGCATGCGGAGCAATTCGCCGGCCCTGCGCGAACCGCCGCATAAACCCAGCATCTGCCGCGAAGGATCGCGCAGGCGAAGCGTTTCTTCAGAAACGTCACTGGAAACCGGCATCGCACTTGCGGATATGGCCACCAGAGAACCGAGCGACACAAGGCCCAGCCATTTGATTCTTTCCGACATGGATCGTCTCCCGCACCTTTTCCAAAAAAGGCCCGCAGAATTTGAGACGCAGCCCATAAGGGCTCGCCACGACCCGCTATCTAGATCTGCGCTGCCGCGGCAATCTGCTCCCGCCCGGGAAGCAGGTCAAGCTACCCAAATGGCTGTTTTGTAGAGAGGATTGCGATATTTTGGGGAGATGATGGTGGACAGGGCTGGATTCGAACCAGCGTACGCTCACGCGGGCAGATTTACAGTCTGCTGCCTTTAACCACTCGGCCACCTGTCCTTGGAAGCCAGCCGGATTCACGAAAAAATCCGTAGGAGGCGCGTCTTTGGCGAATGGAGGCTTGCCTGTCAATGCCACTCTGTGGAAATGAGCCTCAATCATGAAAAGAGGACATCGAACCGGCAAACCCAAAGGCGGATATCCGCGATTCTGGGGCCGTCACGCCGTTATCGCGGCGCTCGCCAATCCCGACCGGGTGGTACGCAAGATCTGGGGAACGCGGGAGGCGATCAGCGAGCTTGAACTGCCGCCAGTGCTGCCCATCGTCTATTCCGACGTGGCCGACCTTGGCCGCATGGTGCCGCATGATGCGCCGCATCAGGGCCTGGTGGCGGAGGTGGAGCCGCTCGACGACATCTGGCTGGGCGACATGCTGGAGCAGGGTCAGGATGATCAGCGGCCGATACTGGTCCTCGATCAAGTGACGGACCCGCATAATGTCGGCGCGATCCTGCGTTCGGCGGCGGCCTTCGACGCGCTTGGCATCGTCACTCAGGATCGTCATGCGCCGCCCGAATCCGGCACCATCGCGAAGGCTGCCTGCGGAGCGTTGGAAATCATTCCCTGGGTGCGGGTGGTGAACCTTGCCCGCGCGCTCGATGAAATCGCCGAGGCCGGCTATTGGCGCATCGGCCTTGAAGGGGAAGCAGAAGAGATGCTCGGCAATGCGCTTGCCGGCGCCAACAAGGTGGCTCTCGTGCTGGGGGCAGAGGGCGAAGGTCTTCGCCATAACAGCATGGCGCATTGCGATATTTTGGCTAAACTGCCGATCAGCCCGCGAATGGAGAGTCTCAACGTATCGAACGCCGCGGCCATCGCCCTCTACGCGACCGTCAATCGCTGAGCGGGCAGGTTCTGGGGGGCACAAGGGGGAAGAATGTATCCATATCGCCAACTCCTGTTTGCGCTGCTTGCGCCGCTGCTGCTGGGAGCCTGCCTGGTGACACCCGGCAAGTTCCAGTCCACGCTGGACATACGAAATGATCGCAGCTTCACTTTCGCCTACAAGGGGGAGGTGATTGCCTTCGACGCCGCGAAGGAAATGACCAAGGGCTTCCCGTCTTCGTCGGATGATGAAAAGGAAGGCCTCAAGAACGAGGGAACGTCGAGCAATTCGCTCGCGCCCATGGACATCGCGGCCGATGGCACCCCCGGCAAGGACAGCGAGAGCGCCGACAATGAAATCAAGATGCACGCCATTGCGCGGGCTCTGTCAAAGGAGGCGGGCTACCGGTCCGCTCGCTATGTAGGCAACAACATGTTCGAGATTGATTATGAAGTCCATGGTACGCTGGACCATGGTTTTGTTTATCCGTTCAACATCGACGCCGAAATCGTGTTTCCCTTCATCGTGGTGGAATTGCGCGGCAAGGATATGCTGCGCGTCAAGGCTCCTGGCTTTGCGGACAGCGACAGCAAGAAGGGCGGTATGGGCGGAATGACCCCTCCGGGTCCGGAAAGCAAACTGGATGGCACATTCACCCTGACCACCAACGCCGAAATCATCAGCCAGAACAATGAAGATGGCGCTGTGGCTGGACCTGGCGGCCGAAGCATCGCCTGGCGGATCACTCCGCTGACGAAGGACGAACCGACGGCAGTGCTCCGGGTGGCGCCGTTGAAATAGGGCGTTGCGGTTTTGCAGCGATAAATAGTTCGTCATTCCCGCGAAAGCGGGAATCCATTTCCTGACCCATGCTCTTGATGGGAGATCGATTCGCGCACCGCGGGAACGACGAGGAAAAGTAGTTTTTCGCAACAATCCGGCCAAGGGCAAAGCCATGCACATCGGTCCGCACCCTCCCCCGCTTGATATTCCCGGCCCGATCTCATATTTTCCAGCCATGGCCATTCTACCCATCATAGAGACACCGGATCCGCGGCTGCGTACCATTTCCACTCCGGTGGAGGCGATTGACGCCGATCTGCAGCGGCTGATCGACGACATGTTCGACACCATGTACGACGCCCCCGGCATCGGCCTTGCGGCAATTCAGGTGGGCGTCCCCAAGCGGGTTCTGGTGATCGACCTGCAGGAGCCCGATCAGGAAAGCGGAGAAGCCATCCGCAATCCGACGGTCTTCATCAATCCGCAAATTCTGGAAGGGTCGGAGGAACACAGCGTCTATCAGGAAGGCTGCCTGTCGGTCCCGGATCAATATGCGGAGGTCGAACGTCCCGCCACCGTCCGCGCAAGCTGGATGGACCGCAACGGCGTCATTCATGAAGAACAGCTAAGCGGCCTGCTCGCCACCTGCCTGCAGCATGAGATGGATCATCTGGAGGGCATCCTCTTCATCGATCATCTCTCGCGCCTTAAACGCGACATGCTGCTCAAGAAGCTGACCAAGGCGCGCAAGGACAACGCCAAGGCCGCCTGATTCTTTCGTTTAAGCGTGCTCCTGCATAGCGGGAGCACGCCGGCATCGCAGACGGGCATCACAGACTCGCCACCGCCTTGCGGCAATCCTCAGCACATTCCCGACACATTTCGGCACAGTTGGCGCAGTGAGCATGCATTGCCTGATGCTTCTCGCATTCCTCGGCACAGAGCTCGCAGGCCTGGATGCACAGGTCCAGGGTGGAACGGAGCAACCTTTCGTTGGAGCCCGTGCGGCGTGTCCCCACCTTGAACGCCATATCGCAGACATCCGCACAGTCGAGGCAGACGCGGATACACTGCCGAAGGTCCTTCACCCGATCCTCGGCAACGCAGGCATCCGCGCAACTGGTGCAAATATCGGAGCAGAACATCATGTGCCGCACGGCCAGGGCGAGCGCTTCATTGACCGATCCCTGCACATTGGGATGACGGCCGATCATTTTTCTGATGGACATGGCAGGACTCCTTTCTTTCCTCTCCGTCTGCGGATCAAAGGGCCGCTCGCCATAATGTTCCGCGCCACGAGCCGGGTTGAGATGTTTCCGCAAAGCCGCTAGGTTCCCCTTTCGTTCCGCAATAAAGGTGGCTATGACCGACGCTCTCCCATGGATATTCGTGCTTATTGCCGCTTTCGGCGGGCTTGCCCTTGGCTGGAGATTGGGGAACCGGGGGATCGATGAAGCGCGGCGGGAGCGCGACGGGCTGGCCGAAAGGTTCAATGCAGCCATTCGCGATCTGGCGGGAGCCTCGGAGCGCGCGAAAATGGCGGGCGAACTTCAGGCCCGGCTCGACGACGCCATCAGCGAACGTGAAGACGCACGGCGGGAGCTGGCATCGCTCCGTTCGCAAGCGCAGGAGCGGGAACGGGCGCTTGGCGAGCAGCTCAACCAGCTTCAGCGCATGAAGGAACAGCTTTCGGTGGAGTTCAGCGATCTCGCTCAAAAGGTCATGGCCGAAGCGCAGGGACAATTCCTCAAGCGCGCTGATGAGCGTTTTCATCAGGCGGGCGAGAAGAGCGAAGCGCAATTGCGGGCACTGCTGCAGCCGGTCGAAAGCACGCTGAAGCAATATCAGGAGGGCCTGCAGCGCGTCGAGAAGGAGCGGGTAGACAGCTATGCCGGCCTTCGCGAAGCCGTCGATCAGGTGCGCTCCGGGCAGACACAGGTCAAGGAAGAGACGGCCCGGCTGGTCAACGCCCTGCGCTCCAGCGCCAAGGCGCGCGGACGATGGGGCGAGCAGTCCTTGCGCAATGTGCTGGAGCAGGCGGGGCTCAGCCCACATGCCGACTTCCGGTCCGAAGTGTCGGTCGAGACCGACGAAGGACGCCTGCGTCCCGATGTGATCGTCAGCTTGCCCGGCGGCAGGGAGCTGGTGATCGATGCCAAATGCTCGCTCAATGCCTATCTGGACGCTTCCCATGAAGTGGACGACATGTTGCGGGCCGCGCATCTGAAGGCTCATGCGGCTTCTATCCGCAACCATGCCCAGCAGCTTGGCGCCAAGGATTATTGGGCGCGCTTCGGCAAGGCGGCGGACTATGTCGTGATGTACATTCCAGGCGAGCATTTCCTGTCGGCCGCGCTCGAGCAGGATGAGGCGCTTTGGGAATGGGCCTTTGAGCGGCGGGTGCTGCTGGCCACGCCGACCAACCTGGTGGCGATCTGCCGTACCGTGGCCAGCGTATGGCGGCAGGAGAAGCTGGCGGAGGAAGCCCAGGCGATCGGACAGCTTGGCAAGGAACTTTACGAGCGGTTGGCCGTCGCTGCGGGGCATCTGAAGAAACTCGGCAACGGCCTCAACAGCGCCGTCAACCATTATAACAGCTTCGTGTCCAGCTTTGAGGGCCGGGTGCTGGTTACCGGACGCAAGTTCCGGGACATGAACATAGAAGCCGGTTCACGCGAGATAGAATTGGTGGAAGGGGTCGACACCCTGGCAAAGGAACCGCAGGTCGAGGCGTTGCCCGGACCTGCCGAGTAGGAACATATGGCAAAGTGCATTGTCTTGCCTCATGTCCGTCGCCCTTGCGGCGGCAGGGGCCCCGCTTTTCCTCAGCGGCGCCCAAGAGAAGCGGGGCCCCCTGCCTGCGGCAGAAAGCCGCAGTTTATCCTGAGCGCCCGCTTTGCGGGCAGTCGAATTGCAGGGACGGCGATTCCCTACCGCTCCACCCCCTTCACCTTCCCCCAGGTCCGCGCGGCGGTATAGCCCAGATAGCCCGTCCCGAAGAGGGCATAGAGCGGCTCGGGAATAGCGGCCAAATAGGCATTCATTCCCCGTCCGATAGCCTCCGCCATCTCGGGACGCGAGGCCGCAATCAATCCCATCGGGATGGACCAGAGCAGCAGCGCGTACATGACATAAAGGAAACTCGGCCGGGCCCGGCTCGTCCATGGATCGGCCGATTGCGCCTCGGCCAGAATGGCGGAAAGCTGCGTCTTCACCGCCTCCAGTTCCTGGCTGCCTTCAAGCTTCAGCAATTCCAGCTTCGCCTTGTCGCGCGCGTCGGGATCGGGAATGATCTTGTCGATGATCTTTGCGATGGGGCCGATCAGCCCTTCAAGAAAGGACATGTGTTTTCTCCCTCGATTTTGCGATCAGGCATCCGCCGATGATTGACCGATGCGGTTCGCGAGCCAGCCATAAAGAAAGGCTTCATTGGCCGGACGCTCCTCAGCCAGGGCGACGTAGCGGGCACCCTGCAGCGCCTCCATCGCTTTCAGGAGCACTGTTTCACCCTTCTCTCCCCTCACTCTCATGAAAGCTGCGAAGGCGCGAAGGGTGGCAAGACCGATTCTTCGGTCCACCACAATGTCGGGATAGTCCGACTGCTGCCGATTGAGCGCATTCAGGGCGCGCTGGAGGAAACCCACTGCAGTCCCCGGCCCCATATTGACCCCGGTGTCGAATAATTCCGCGGCGACCGCAGGCGAAATGGCCGCCACGTCCGCAAAGCGCGGTTCGTCCCAATAGATGCGACGAAAGATGCGGGCCGCCAGGTCTCGCGGCAGGCAGCTCATATCGCCCGTATAGCCGTGCGCGCGTGCCACAGCCTGAGTGATGCCCCATCGGGTCGGACCGCCCTTGTCGGCGGGATGGTTGCAATAGCCGCCCTCCCGCGCAATCACCTCGTCAATCAGCCGGTCGATATCCATGCTTCAGCCTCCATTTCAGTTTGAGGCTAGCTATTTATCCCATTTGGTTATATGTAGGACAGAGGAATTTTCTTTTTGGCCTGACGGCAAGTTTGCCTTGAATGGATCCCCGCTCGCGCGGGGATGACGCAAATGGGTTTCATCACAACCCCGTTCAGGGCTGAAAATCCCTACTTCCCCGCCCGGCTCTTGTCCCGGATGGCGCGGAACTCATCGCCTTCTTTCCAGTTCGGCCAGTCGCTGGTCATGGCCAGTTCGCGGCCGGTCCGATAGTAAAGGCGGATGTCGGCAAGGGCGCCATCCCAGTTCCACTTGGGATCATATTCGTCCTGCGGGCCGTGATAGCGGTTCCTGGTATAATCCTCCACCGCGGCGAGTCCCGCTTGCCGTCCGCCCTGGACCAGATCCTCGCCGCCTTCAAAATAGAGCATGGGAACGCCCTGTTTCGCCAAACTGAAATGGTCCGATCGGTAATAATAGCCCTTTTCCGGCGTCGGTTCGCTTTCCGCCACACGGCCTTCCGCCGCCAGTGCGCGTTCCAGATAGGCATCAAGGCCGGACTTGCCCCGGCCGATCACCATCACATTCCGCGCCGCCCCAGCCATGCTGAGCGCATCCATATTGATGCCGCCGACCGTCTTCGCCAGCGGAAAGACCGGGTTTTCGCCATAATATTGCGAGCCCAGAAGGCCCGATTCTTCTGCCGTGACAGCCAGGAACACTATGCTCCGGTCGGGTGGGCCAGCCTTCACATGCGCTTTGGCCAGCGCCACCAGCGCCGCCGTGCCGGTGGCATTGTCGATGGCCCCATTACAGATGTCGTCCCCCGACGCGTCTGCCGTGCAGCGGCCGAGATGATCCCAATGAGCGGTGTAAAGCACATATTCGCCGGGCCGCTTCTTGCCCGGCAACAGCCCGACGACATTCTTGGACCGGTGCTTGCGAATGTCATTGTCGAAGGAAAGCGATGCTCTCACTTGCCGCAACTCCACCGGTTTGAAACCAGGACGCTTGGCGGCGGCCATCAAGGCATCCAGATCCTGCCCGCCGCTCGCCATCAACTTGCGCGCGGCGCCGAGCTGCATCCAGCCATTGGCCATGGTCTGGTCCATATGGCCGTTTTCCGCATCCGCCACTTGCTGCGCGCCGCTCCAACTCGACTGCACGACATTCCAGCCATAGGCGGCGGGCTCCGTGTCATGAACGATGATCGCGGCCGCCGCGCCCTGCCGCGCGGCTTCTTCGAACTTGTAGGTCCAGCGACCATAATAGGTCATGGCGCGGCCATTAAAGGGGCCCTCCAGCCCTTTTGACTGATAATCGGGATCATTGATCAGGATGATGACGGTCTTCCCCTTCACATCCAGCCCTGCATAATCGTTCCAGCCCTTTTCCGGCGCGTTTATGCCATAGCCGGCAAAGACAACCGGGCTGTCCTTGATCTCGATGCGCGGCGCGAGGCGATAGGTGCCGGCAACGAAATCAGGGCCATAGGTGAGCGAAAGCGGCTCCTTGCCCCCGGTGAAAGCGAGCGGCGATATATTCTTTGCCGTGATCTCGGCCAGTGGGACGTCCTGAAACCAGCTTCCCTTGTTGCCGGGCTTGAGCCCCGCCCTGCTGAACTGATCGACCAGGTAGGCGAGCGTCCTTTCCTCGCCAGGCGTACCGGGAGCGCGGCCTTCAAATTCGTCCGACGCAAGGGTCTGGGTCACCTCCTTGAGCGTTGGAAGATCGATCTGGGGGATGTCCGCCGGGGCGGCGAGAGCCGGAACGGGAAGAGGAAGGGCAAGTGCCAGCGGCAGCGCCAAGGTTCGGATCATGTTCTGCATGTGGAATAGCTCATAAATTTCAAATGCCTATTTGTTGCATTTGTAACCTTTTGAAGCAAGGGAGCATCCACTCAGCCGACCGGCCTCCGCGCTCTCAGCGCCTGGGCGAGCGTGCCTTCATCCAGATAATCCAGCTCTCCGCCGACAGGCAGGCCATGGGCAAGCTGCGTCAGGCGGATGGGATATTGCTCGATCCGCTCGGCAATATAATGGGCCGTCGCCTGCCCCTCCAAGGTCGCGTTCATGGCGAGCACGACTTCGTCGATGCCGCCAGCCGCGATGCGGTTCACAAGCGCATCAATGCTAAGGTCCTCCGGCCGGACGCCTTCCAGCGCCGACAGCCTCCCGCCGAGCACATGAAAGCGTCCCGGAAACAGGCGCGACTTGTCCAGCGCCCACAGGTCCGCCACATCCTCCACCACGCACAGCGCCCTTTCGTCCCGGCGCGGATCGGAGCAGATCGAACAGGGATTGACGGTATCGACATTGCCGCACACGGAACATGTCTCCAGCGCCTCATTCACCGCTTCCAATGCACGGAGCAGCGGCCCCATCGCCGCCTCGCGCTTTTTAAGCAGGTAGAGCACCGCACGCCTTGCCGATCGCGGGCCAAGGCCGGGAAGCTTCGAAAGCGCCTGTGTCAGGGACTCAATCTCTGGTGATGCCATGGCAAAGCAGATAAGGGGTTGCGCTCGCCCGTGCCAAGCGTTTCAGAGGAACTATGCGCATAATCTACATGGGAACGCCGGATTTTGCGGTTCCGGCGCTGGAAAAGCTGATTGAGGCCGGGCATCAGGTCGTGGCCGTTTACAGCCAGCCTCCCCGTCCCGCCGGCCGGGGAAAGGCGCTGCGCCCGACGCCAGTGCATGCGAGGGCTGAAGAACTTGGGCTGGAGGTGCGCACGCCCATTTCGCTGAAGGATCCAGCGGTGCAGGCCGAATTTGCGGCCTTGGATGCCGATGCCGCGGTGGTGGCCGCCTATGGCCTGCTCCTGCCCAAGGCCATTCTTGCCGCGCCGAAGCAGGGTTGCCTCAATGTCCACGCATCACTCCTTCCCCGCTGGCGGGGAGCCGCGCCCATCCAGCGCGCGATCCTCACCGGAGACAATGTGACGGGCGTCACCATAATGGACATGGAGGCGGGACTCGACACGGGCCCCATGCGCGCCAAGCATGTAACGCCCATCGAGGACAAGACGGCAGGGCAGCTCACAAAGGAGCTGGCCGAGGCTGGGGCCGAACTGATGGCCGAAGTGCTTGAGGATCTGAGTGCTCACCCCCCGGTGCCACAGCCGGAAGAAGGCGTCACCTACGCCGCGAAAATCGAAAAGGCCGAAGCGCGCATCGACTTCGCACGCGATGCACATGCCATCGAGCGGCAGATCCGGGCCTTCAACCCGGCGCCGGGCGCTTTCTTCGAATATCGCGGCGAGCGCTTCCGCATCCATGCCGCCGCCGTGGAGCATGCGGGCGGCACGCCCGGCACGCTGCTCGACGACAGCCTACTGATCGCCTGCGGCAAGGATGCGATCCGGCCGACGCTGATCCAGCGCGCGGGCAAAGCCGCGATGAGCGCAGGGGAATTGCTGCGTGGATATGAAATGGCGCAGGGGACGAGGGTGAATGTCTAATTACCTATCGTTCGTCCCGTGCGTGGTCGAGGGACGTTGGTTTGAAGCGGACGTGTCTCGACTTCGCGCGACACGAACGGGGTTGCTCTTGTGACCCGCTTCGCTCTCACCGTGGAATTTGACGGCCGCCCCTTCATGGGCTGGCAACGCCAGGCGCATGGGCCAAGTGTGCAGCAGGCGATTGAGGAAGCGGCCTTATCCATTACCGGCGAGCGATCCGTCCTGCATGCGGCGGGCCGCACCGATGCCGGCGTCCACGGGCTTGCCATGCGGGCGCATCTCGACATTGAAAAACCAATCACGCCCTTCCGCTTGATGGAGGCATTGAACGCCCGCCTGCGGCCTGACCCCATTGCCATCCTCGGCTGTGAAGTGGTGCCGGATGACTGGCACGCGCGTTTTTCCTGTATCGGCCGTGCCTATGTGTACCGCATCGTCAACCGCCGCGCGCCGCTGACGCTGCAGGCTGGACTGGCATGGCGGGTCGTGCAGCAACTCGATGCTGATGCCATGCATGAAGCCGCGCAGATACTGGTAGGTCGCCATGACTTCACCACCTTCCGCTCGGTGCAATGCCAATCGGAAAGCCCCATAAAGACGCTCGATCGCTTGGACGTCGAGCGCCAGGGCGAACATATCCTGATCCATGCCGCCGCCCGCTCCTTCCTCCATCATCAGGTGCGCTCTATGGTGGGATGCCTGGCGCTGGTCGGCATCGGCAAGTGGAGCTTACAGGATTTGCGCGCCGCCCTTGAAGCAAAGGACCGGCAAGCGCTGGGTCTTAACGCGCCGCCAGATGGTCTTTATTTCGTAAAGGCGGATTATCCGCAGGGGTAATGGTTTCGCTATGCGGGATATTCTTCTTCATCGTCCCTGCGAAAGCAGCGACCCGCTTCTTTCCTACCGAGCGGAAGAAAAGCGGGGCCCCCGCCAGCGCGGTGACGACGTGAGGAGCAAAGTGATTTATACAAAAGTTCTGCTTTTGCGCCTTCGCAGTACGGCTTATTCCGCCACGATCGCGGCATCGCGCAAGCCTCGCCAAAGCTGCAGGGCTTGGCGGGTCTCCTGAACGTCGTGGACCCGGACCATTTGCGCGCCTTGCTGCACGGCATGGAAGGCAAGGGCCACTGAACCGCCGAGCCGCTCCCTGGCCGGGGCTTCGTTGGAAAGGGCGCCGATGATGCGCTTGCGGCTGGCGGCAAAGAGCACTGGCAGGCCAAGCCCCTGTAACATGGCCAGGCGGTTGCAGATGGCGAGATTGTGCTGGAGTGATTTGCCGAAGCCGATGCCCGGATCGATCATGATCTTGTCGCGCGCGATACCTGCGGCGACGGCGGCGTCCACGCGTTCTGCCAGCCAGTCATAGACGTCGATCGCAGCATCGCCATAGGCGGCGCCTGCATGGGGATTATCCCCGCTGGAGGGCGCGTGCATCAGTATGACCGGGCATCCGGCTTTCGCCACCACCTCCGCACTGCGCGGGTCGTGGAGAAGCCCGCTGACATCGTTCACCATATGCGCCCCTGCGGCGAGCGCAGCTTCCATGACGGCGGCCTTGCGGGTGTCGACCGATATGGGGACGCCGCCTTTCGCCAAGCGTTCGATGACGGGGACGATGCGCTTGATCTCGTCGCCTTCCCAGACGGGCTGCGCGCCAGGACGGGTCGATTCGCCGCCCACGTCGACCAGCGAAGCGCCTGCCTCAACCATGGCGAAACCGGCGTCCGCCGCTGCGGACGGGTCGCTCAGATGTTTGCCGCCGTCCGAAAAGCTGTCCGGCGTCATGTTAAGGATGCCCATCACATGGGGCGTGTCGAAACGGATGACACGCTCGCCAAGGGTGAGCGGTTGGCGGGGCCTGGTGAAGCCGTCCAGCATGGCGTGGGCGCGGCCCCGGTCCGGGAGGGCGGCGAGCGCTTCGTTCAACTGCTCCACCGGAATGATATCGCGGTACAGGCGGTTGCCGTCTTTCATGGCGGTGAGTTCGACAGCGGAGAACCAGAGGAGGCCATGGGCGAGGCGCTCGGCGCGGCCGTCGAGGCCGATGGGGGAATCGACGAAGCTGCAAGGGCGCACATAGATGCGGGCGTCTGCCGGGAGGGAGATGGAGGCCGGTAAAGTCATGCGTAAGCCTTACACCCCTTCGTCATTCCGGTGAAAGCATCTTGCAAAGGCCCGACGTCCCTGCGCAGGCAAGGCCCCCGCTTCTTGCCACGGCGCGGCGGGAGAAAAGCGGAGTCCCAGCCTTCGTTGGGACGACGGTGTAATCGCTCGGGACCCTGTTACGGCTCCGTCGCCAGGATATAGGTCTGCCGCACGGCATCGATGGGCTTTAGGGCATCCCCATCCTCATAATGCCAGAAGGTCCAGCCGTTGCAGGAGGGTGCTTTCTGAAGCGTTGCGCCGAGCTTGTGGATCGATCCAGTCTCGCCATCGGTTTCCAACGAACCGTCGACGCGCACAACGGCCTTCCAGCGGCGCTTGCTGTCATAGAGCGCGGTGCCGGGCTTCATATAGCCCGTCTCTACCAGCATGCCGAAGGCGACCTTGGGCTGGGCCTTGGGCGACTGCATGATGGTGAGGGCGGACTCATCGAGCGGCAGGGAAGCAGCGATGCGCTCCAGTGCGACCTCGCAATAATCCTCCTCCCGCTCGATGCCGATCCAGCGGCGGCCGAGGCGGCGGGCGACTGCGCCCGTCGTGCCAGTGCCGAAAAATGGATCGAGCACCACATCGCCCGGCTTCGTGCAGGCGAGCAGGATGCGGTAGAGCAACGCCTCGGGCTTTTGCGTCGGATGCGCCTTGATGCCGTTACGCTTCAGGCGCTCCGGCCCGCTGCAGATGGGGATCACCCAATCCGACCGCATTTGCAGTTCGTCATTGAGCGTCTTCATCGAGCGATAGTTGAAGGTATAGCGTGCATCCTCGCTCTTTGACGCCCAGATCAGCGTCTCGTGCGCATTGGTAAAGCGCGTGCCCTTGAAATTGGGCATGGGGTTCGCCTTGCGCCAGATGATGTCGTTCAGGATCCAGAAGCCCCGGTCCTGAAGCGACGCGCCGACGCGGAAGATATTGTGATAGCTGCCGATCACCCAAATCGTGCCATTGGGCTTCAGGATGCGGCGCGCCTGTTCCAGCCAGGCATGGGTAAAGGCGTCATAGGCCGAAAGCGTGTCGAACTTGTCCCAGTCGTTATCGACTGCGTCGACGCGGCTGCCCTCCGGCCGGAAAAGATCGCCGCCAAGCTGAAGATTATAGGGGGGATCGGCGAAGATCATGTCAACGCACGCATCGGGCAGTGCCGCCATCGCGCTGATGCAGTCGCCCCGGATCAACCGGTCAGCCTCCACCACCGCCGTTTTGACCGCAGCCTTGCTCTTGCGCGCCGAAACGCGTTCCATGACACCCATAGTCTTCAATACCCCTGTTGCGCCCATAGGGTGAGTCCTTGAGAGTCCTCCGTCAAGTTCAAAAGCTTAGGAGATAAGCCTCACAAAATGGTTAATGTTATGAGAACGAAAGGAGTCCCCACGACATGTGGAGTCAAGCGCAATGCGGCAGACGCAACATGTCGTGGGTGTGGCGGTGAGGACTCAGTGAATTTTTTTGGTGCAAGGGCCAATAATTTCGGTCGATCGTCGTTTCCGCACGAAAGCGGCAACCCATCTGTTCGCCTGGCTTGAGGTTACAACAGAACCAGTTGCGCCACCGGCGCAAAGCTCCGGCGATGCAATGGCGTTGGACCGTGCAGGCGCAGCGCCTCCAGATGCTCGGGCGTGCCATAGCCCTTGTTGCGTTCCCAGCCATAATGCGGATGCGCCCGCGCCGCCTCTACCATCATCCGGTCACGCGCTTCCTTGGCAAGGATAGAGGCCGCCGCGATGGATAGGCATTTGCCGTCGCCCTCCACGACCGCCGTTGAAGCCCAGCGCCACTCGGGGCAGCGATTGCCGTCCACCAATATATGCGCGCACTCCCGCGCCATCGCCTCGACCGCCCGGCGCATGGCCAGCATCGTCGCCCAGAGGATGTTAAGTTCGTCGATCTCCTCAACGGTGCAGATGCCGAGCCCGAAGCATATCGCCGAGCGGCGGATTTCCGTTTCCAGCACGGCGCGCCTCGCGGGCAAAAGCTGTTTGCTGTCGTTCAGGCCATCGGGCACGGCCTGCCGGTCGAGAATGACCGCGGCGGCTACCACCGGACCCGCAAGGGGACCCCGGCCCGCTTCGTCCACGCCCGCGACATGGCCCTCATGCTGGTCTTCATGGAAGAAATCAGGCATGGCGCGGCACTCCGACCGGGCCGTGTCCGCCGCCGAGGCCGGGAGCCGCCACCAGAGCCGCGCGCACATATTGCCGCGCCCGGGCCACTGCATCCACCAGCGCCATTCCCTGCCCCAGGCCCGTGGCGATGGCGCTTGCAAGGGTGCAGCCAGTGCCGTGGGTATGCCGGGTGCCGATACGCTGATCCTCCCAACGGGCGATCTCGCCATTGGCGTCGAACAATCGGTCGACCAGCACGTCACTTGCCGAGTGGCCACCCTTTGCCAGGACGGCGCAGCCATGGCTGGCGACCAGCCGATCCCCGCCAAGCGCCTCCAGTTCGGGGATGTTTGGCGTCACCAGCGTGGCGATCCGCATCAGCTTTTCAAATGCGGCAACGGTGCCTGAATCGGCGAGTGCCGAACCGCTTGTGGCAATCATGACGGGATCGAAGATGATGGGCGGTTCGTCCTCTAATGAGGACAGATAATCCGCCACCGCATGCGCGGTTTCGGCCGATCCGATCATACCGATCTTCACGGCGTCCACACCAATGTCCGAAACCACGCTCTCGATCTGCGCCAGCACCATGTCCACGGGAACGGGATGGACGCCCTGCACGCCCAAAGTGTTCTGGGCCGTGATAGCGGTGATCGCGGTCATGGCATGGCCGCCAAGCATGGTGATGGTCTTGATATCGGCCTGAATGCCCGCACCACCGCCGCTGTCGGAACCCGCGATCACCAGGACGCGCGCAATGCTCACGCCGGGCCCTTCCGCTCCGTCGAGGCTGGATATTTGGCCAGCAAATGGCCCAACCGGGTGGGCCGGTCGAGCAACTCACCGCCGCAATTGGGACAGAGGTCGTCGAGTGCCTCCGCGCACCCGGCGCAAAAAGTACATTCGAACGAGCAGATGAAAGCCCCGCCCGCATCCGCAGGAAGGTCAGCGCCGCAGCGTTCGCAGTCAGGCCGCATCTCCAGCATCAGGCGGCAGCCTCCGCCACGGCCGTGCAGATGCGTTCGACCACCGCCTTCACCTGATCCTCGCGGTCGCCCTCGGCCATGACGCGGATGACAGGCTCCGTCCCCGATGGCCGGATGACTAAGCGCCCACAACCGTTCAGCTCCTGCTCCGCCTCTGCAATGACTTTCTGCACCGAAGGGCTTTCCAGTGGTTTTCCAGAAGCATAGCGCACATTCTTCAAAAGTTGCGGCACCGGATCGAATTGGTGCAGCACTTCGCTGGCGGGCTTGCCGCTCTCCACCACCGCCGCCAGGACCTGCAGCGCCGCGATGGTGCCGTCACCCGTGGTGGCATGATCGGAGAGGATCATGTGCCCGGACTGCTCGCCACCCACATTATAGCCGCCCTCGCGCATTTGCTCGAGCACATAGCGGTCGCCCACCTTGGTACGGACAAGGTCGATTCCCTGCCCGTTCAGGAACCGCTCCAGTCCCAGATTGGACATGACGGTTGCGACAAGGCCGCCGCCGCGCAGCGTTCCCGCCTTCGCCCAGCTAGCGCCGATCAGCGCCATGATCTGGTCGCCGTCGATGATCTGTCCCTTCTCGTCCACCACGATCAGCCGATCGGCGTCGCCATCGAGCGCAATGCCGATGTCCGCGCCGGAGGCCACGACCGTTTCCTGACAGGAAAGCGGCGCGGTGGATCCGCAGCCGTCATTGATGTTGAGGCCGTTGGGCGTGATGCCGATGGCAACGATCTCCGCCCCCAATTCCCATAAGGCAGCAGGCGCGACCTGATAGGCAGCACCATTGGCGCAATCGATGACGATCTTCAGCCCGTCGAGGCGAAGATGATCGGGGAAGCTCGATTTGACCGCGTGGATATAGCGTCCGCGCGCATCCTCCACCCGGCGGGCGCGGCCGATGTCCTGCGAGGCTGCCAGCGGAATATCGCTCTCCAGCAGCCCCTCAATCTTCAACTCGTCTTCATCGGAAAGTTTGTAGCCATCCGGCCCGAACAGCTTGATGCCGTTGTCATAATAGGGATTGTGACTGGCCGAGATCATGACGCCCAGATCGGCCCGCATGCTTTGCGCCAGCATGGCGACGGCGGGCGTGGGTATGGGGCCGAATTGCACGACGTCCATTCCGACGCTGGTAAAACCCGCGACCAGGGCGTTTTCCACCATATATCCCGACAACCGCGTATCCTTGCCGATGACCACCCGATGCCTGTGCGTGCCGCGCTGAAAATGCGCACCTGCCGCCATGCCGACCTTCATTGCCAGTTCGGCCGTCATCGGCCAGGCATTGGTACGGCCCCTGATGCCGTCGGTGCCAAAGAATTTTCGTGCCATGACTCTGTTTGCTTGCTTGAACCGATTCCCTGACGAAAGGACTACACGTCCCTCAAAGCCAGCGCCAGATGCCCGCGCTCATTCCGCCATGTACCCAGGTCGCGCCCAGCCAGATCAGCGTACCGCCCAGCAGCACGCCGGGCGCTGGCATAGCGTCGTCCCAGCCCGCCTTGCCTGCGATCTGCATCCCGAACGGAAAAAAGGCCGTCCGCCCGCGCCAGCCCTGCCAGCTTGTGCCCATCTGCTTCACCTTCTTCCGGTCCTGTGCGAACGAACCGAAGAAGGCGAGGAAGATGATAGCCCCGGCAAAGACGAAGTTGGCGGCGGTGGGCATCACCAGGATATGCACCACGCCCCACAGGATGAAGGACCACATCATCGGGTGCCGGGTGATGGCGAATACGCCCTGGGCGGGCTTGGTGACATTGGCGCGTGCGCGGGGATCGGGCAGCGCCGGATTGTCACTGAAGGAACCGGCAAGGAGGATGCTGGCGAACAGCATCACGGCCGTCGCCAACCCCCAGAGCAGATCGCCCGCCATCCAAAGGGGCGGGCGCGCCGGAACCGCCTGGAATGCATAGATCATCCAGAGAAAGCTCATCAGCGCGACAAGCGAATAAAAGGCCATGAAGGTCGCCCTGCCCATGCGCGAGACGAGCGGCGCCCGGGCGGGATGGGACAACAGGAAATGGCTTCCCACAAATACCGCCGAGGCAGCAATGAGCGAAGCCATGGCACTCACCGGTCATAGGCCTTTGGCAGAGGGCCGGGGGCAAGCGAACGATAGCGGTCGCGCAGCCTGGTCTGCCGGGTTTCAAGCGATTGCTTGACGCCGTCGATATAGACCGCTTCTGGTGTCGAAGACAGTTCGAGCGGATCGCCGCTCCAGATCACGACATCCCCCACCCGCCCTGGCTTCAGCGATCCCATCATTTGGCCCATCCCCACGGCCTCGGCAGGCGCGGAGGTGATAGTTGCAAAAGCGGCGCCCCAGTCCAGCCCTGCCGCGCCGGGCATTTTCTGCAGGGCCACCAGATTGCCGGCATATTGCGGAGTATAGCGGAGCTGATGCGCCTCATTGTCGCCGATCATGCCAATGGCGACGGTCACGCCGGCCTTTCGCATCCGCCCGATATTGGATTGGGTAGCGTTCAGCCGCTCGAAGACCGACGGCAAGTCGTTGAGCGCGCTTGCAATCACCGGCACCTTCGCTGCGGCGATCTGGTCCGCGACCATCCAGCCCTCGCTTGCGCCCACGAGAACGGGCTTCAGGGCGGGAAATTCCTTGCGCAGGTCCAGCGCCTGCAGGATGTCGCTTGCCCGTTCGACATGGATGAACAGCGGCACCGAGCCATTGATGACGGGCCCCAGAGCCTCGGCATCGGCGCGCAGCAGCAGATTGTCCCTTGAACGCCCATCATAAGCTGCCGGGTTTCGTGCATAATCCTGCGCCTCGCGCAGCATGGCCCGGAACAGCAGATGGGACGCCGCGCGGCTGCCCCCGGCCTGGCTGGCTCCCGCCTCCCCCAGTTCGACGAATTGGAACGCACGGGCCCGCATGACCGGGCCCATGTCACCGCCAAGGTCAATGACCGCGCCTTGCCCTGCAAAGATGTCGCCATCCACAGCCGGGGCGACGAACGCGCGAGTGACGCCCCCCGCCCTGCTGACCGCAACGGGCGAAGCCAGGGGGTTGATGGCAGGGGCGACATCAATGGCCGCCGAGAACGGCGATTTTGCGCTGCTGTCATTGGTGGAGCCCTCCGACTCGACCTCGATCAGTCCCAGCCGCGAAAAGCCCGCGATCAGCCCCGGCGTCACCCATTTTCCGCTGGCATCCACCCGCTCCGCTCCCGGAGGAACAGCAACATTCCGGCCTGCCGCCACGATCTTGCCGTTGCTGATGACGACCGTACCATTGTCAATGGGTGCGCTGCCGTCGCCGATGGCGATCTTGCCGCCGGTTATGGCGATGGTCTGGCCAAAGACGGGGGCCGCCAAAAAAACCAGCGCACAACATCCAATGACCGTTTGGGCTGAGCTTGTCGAAGCCCTCCCCTTCCGCTTAAAGCAAGGAAGGCCCCTCGACAGGCTCAGGGCGAACGGGAGAAAGGCTTTCAGCCTCACTTCACATCCCCCTCGCCGGGCTGGCCCAGTTCGAAGTCGCTCACTGGCCGCCGCGCGGGATCATTGGCATCGAACAGCAGAGCGCCGTCGATCCATACCTTCTCCGGCCTGGTATAGACGCTGAAGGGGTCGCCGTTCCACAGCACGACGTCCGCCATTTTGCCAGGCTTGAGGCTGCCTGTCCGTTCTGCCACGCCCAGAGCCTTGGCCGGATTATAGCTCAGCCAGCGCCACGCCTCGGCCTCGTCTATATTCAGCCCCAAGCGCCGCCCTTTGGCGAGCGCCTTGGCGGCCTCCTGATTGAGCCGCTGGATCTGGTTTTCATCATCGCTGTGGACAATGGCGCAGGCTCCCGCGCCATGGACCAGCGGAATATTCTCCTCGACGGCGTCATAGCTTTCCATCTTGAAGCCCCACCAGTCGGCCCACATCGCCGCGCAAATGCCATTGTCCCGGAGCAGGTCGGCCACCTTGTACGCCTCCACCGCATGGTGAAAGGCGGTGACCTTGTAACCGAACTCCTTTGCCATATCGATGACGATGGCCATCTCATCCGCGCGGTAACAGTGATTATGGACCAGGATCTTGCCTTCCAGCGCGTCAGCCAGCGTTTCCATATCGAGGTCGCGGGTCTGTTCCTTCTTTGCAGCCCGCTTCTTCTGATATTCGCGCGCGGCAATCCAGGTCTGGCGGTCCAGGGCGATATTGCCCATTCGGGTGCTGGGTTTCTGCTTGCGGGCACCGTAGACGCGCTTGGGATTTTCGCCGCACGCCATTTTGAGGCCATAGGGCGCGCCTGGGAACTTCATGCCCTGCACCGTGCGAGAAGGCACATTCTTCAGCGTCACTGAACGCCCGCCGAACAAATTGGCGGAGCCCGGCAATATCTGCAGCGTCGTCACGCCGCCATTAACAAGCGCCCGTGAAAAGCCTGGATCCTGCGGCCACACGCTGTGTTCGGCCCATACGTCGGCGGTCACCGGCGAGGTCATCTCATTGCCGTCGCTATGCGCCGCGACGGCGGGGCTGGCATAGTCACCCAGATGGCTATGCACGTCGATAATGCCAGGCGTCACAAATTTCCCGCTGCCGTCGATCACCAGGGCATCGCCTGAAACGGGGGTGTCAGGGCCGCCTATCGCTTCGACCCTACCGCCGGACAGGAACAGAACACCATTTTCGACCCGGCCGCCCTCCCCATCAAGGATCGTCGCTCCCCGGATCACCGTCGGACGAGAGGGATAGGGTGCATAAGTGGACGGATAAGGATCGGCAGGCGCGGCGGAGGGATTCTCCTTGTCCCTGACTTCCTTCCGACCCTCTCCCGATGCAGCACTTGCCACCAAGACCGCCAATCCCAGCGCTACCGAAAGAGGAAGCAACCGGGGGAAGGACATCAGCGCGTCTCGCCCGCCGTATTGACGCCGGCCGCCGCCGGCTCGGCAAGCTCTGGTTCGCCGGCCATGACATGATTGCCGTCAGCGTCACGCAGCGTATCGAGATGCATGAGCTTCAGGATCAGCCGGGAAATGACCATCACGGCAACACCCACGGCCACGGCAGTCCAACCGACGGTTGTATAGACCGACAGCACCGTTTCCTTGCCCGCCGCTGCACCGTCCAACCCTTCCGCGCCAGTGGCCGCCGCGATCAGGCCCGCGGCGAAGTTGCCGGTCGCCGAAGCGAAGAACCAGGTGCCCATGATGAGCGACGCCATATGGGCCGGGGCAAGCCTGTTCATGGCGGAAAGCCCCACAGGAGACAGGCAAAGCTCTCCAGTCGTGTGGAGCAGGTAGATGAGGAAGATGAAGATGACCGGCGTCAGATTGTCCATCCCGAACGCCGCCGCTCCCGCCACCAGCACCAGGAAGCCAGCCCCAAGCTGTACCATGGCAAGGCCGAACTTGGCGGGCGCCGACGGCTCCAGACCGCGCCGCCCCAGGGCTGTCCAGGTCCAGGCGAAGACTGGCCCCAGCAGCACGATATAGACGGGATTGACCGCCTGGAACACCGAAGCGGGAACCCCTGCCCGGTCGACGTAGCGGTCGGTGAAGAGATTGAGCGAAGACCCCGCCTGTTCGAACAGCGCCCAGAACAATATCGAACCAAAGATCAGAAAGATCGCCGCAAAAATTCGGTCCCGGTCCTCTGCCGGAAGCCTCACGACAGCCGTGTAAAGAACATAGGCGACGAGGATCGCGCCCGCACCGCCCAGCAGCCAGCCGATCAACTGCTGATACTGGATCAGCGCCCAGATCGCGGCCACAGCCCCCACGCCGAGCAGATAGAGCAGCCATTCACGGCGAACGCCCGCCACTGGCTGCCGCAGGGCCACAGGATCAGGTGGCTCCCCCCGGCCCATCAGCAGCGGCTTGAACGCAACAAAGACAATGAGACCCGCCAGCATTCCAATGCCCGCAAGCCCAAAGCCATAGCCCCAGCCATAGGTCTGGCCAATAAGGCCGCAGAAGAAGGAGCCGAGCGCCGCGCCCAGATTGATGCCCATGTAAAAGATCGTATAGGCCCCATCGCGGCGGACATCGGTTCGCGAGTAAAGCTGGCCCACGATCACCGAGATATTGGCCTTCAGAAAGCCCGATCCCACGATGATGAAGGACAGCGCCAGCCAGAATATGTTGATGGCGAAGCCCTGCTGCCCGCCATCCCCTTCAAAGCCCATCAGGAAATGGCCGAACGTCAGCAATATCGCACCGAACAGCACGGCTTTGCGCTGTCCCAAATAACGGTCGGCGAGATAACCGCCAATGACCGGCGTGATGTAGACGAGCGCGGTGTAGGCACCGTAAATGATCGACGCGTCCTGATCGGAAAACAGCCAATGCTTCGTCAGGTAGAAAATGAGCAGGGCGCGCATCCCGTAATAGGAAAAGCGCTCCCACATTTCCGCGAAAAACAGAACGAAGAGGCCGCGGGGATGACCAAGGAAAGTCTTGGTTTGCTCTGGATGAAAACTGTCGGTCGAAGTCGCCATGAAGGCTTTCCGCTCCCAATTGGATGGGGCAGCTTGGCTGCCAATGATGGCGGCGCAGACTAAACCAAAAATTACGTCTGTGAAGAAGATTATTTCAAGCCCGCGCAGTACGGCATGTTCATCGAGCCCACCCACCGCCGAAGCCGTTTCTCACTTGGCTCGCATTTCCGGCCACTCTATACCCGCCCAATGTTCAACGACTTTTCTTCGCCCATCCGCTATTTCCTTACCCGCCGCTCGGCCAAGCCCCGCGATCTCGCCGCGCCGGGACCGGACGGGGAGCAACTCCGTCAGATTTTGACGGCCGCGATGCGCACGCCTGACCACGGCAAGCTTGCGCCATGGCGGTTCGTCATTGTTGGCGAGGATCAGCGGGCAAAATTGGCCGATGTGCTCACATCTGCCTATCGCGCGGAAAAACCCGAGGCGGGCAGGCTGGAGATCGAGGCGATGGAGCAATTTGCCCATCAGGCGCCTACGCTGGTCGTGGCGCTTTCCTCGCCGGTTCCGGGCAGCAAGATCCCCCTTTGGGAACAGGAACTTTCCGCGGGCGCCGCCTGCATGAACCTGTTGCATGCGGCCACGGCGCTGGGTTTCGGCGGCGGCTGGCTTACGGGATGGCCGACCTATAACGATCAGGTGCGGGACGCATTTGGCGAGCCGCATGAGCGCATCGCAGGCTTTATCTTTATCGGCACGCCCTCACGTCCGCTGGAGGAACGTCCCCGTCCAGAATATGATCAGCGCGTGAGCGTTTGGGATAGATAATTTCGCCCACAAGGATATTTCGTTTCGTTTGAAACCGTTTCGAAACAATATCTGTTCAGTTCGCCGTTGACCGGACTCGCTGTATTATGTCACTAGTGCAGTGATGAGCGACACCAGCAAACCTGTCTATCTCCGCCTCCGCGACATCATCTCCGCCTCTATCCTTGACGGTAAATACAGGGATGGAGATCTGCTTCCCTCTGTAAGGGCCTTCGCCGCGCAGCAGTCCGCCAATCCGCTGACTGTGGCCAAGGCGTATCAGAGTTTTCAGGACGAGGGGCTCATCACTGTCAAACGCGGCGTGGGCATGTTCGTGGCGGAAGGGGCCACCAGGCGGCTGCGCGACATGGAGCGGCAGAACTTCCTGGAACATGTCTGGCCCGGCGTCGCGGCCCAAATGCGGCGGGTGGGGATCAGCCTTCAGGATCTGCAGATCAACGAAAAGGCCTGAACATTCTCTTCAGAAGTCCGGCTTTTCATAATGCGGCGGAGGAACGATGACCTCCATCCGCTCTGAAAGAAGCGGACGGAAGGAAGGCCGGGACTTGAACCCGGCATACCAGCGCTTCGTCTGTTCATGCCCCGCCCAGTCAATGCCGCCCAGATAATCGGCGACCGAAAGATGGGCTGCGGCGGCCACATCAGCAAGACTCATGGTCGCGCCGCCCATCCAGTTCCGGTGGTCTAGCAGATAGTCCATATAGTCCATATGGGTATTGGCCCGCTTCATCGCCTCCCGGAGGATGCGGGCGTCGGGCGAGGCGCGGTCGACCAGGCGTTTGCGCATGCGCTCATGCAATAGCGGCGCAACGACATCGCCATAGAAATTCTGGTCGAACCAGGCGGTCAGGCGGCGGATCTCGGCCCGGCCAGCCGCACCGCCGCTGATCAGCGGAAATTTTTCTACCGTTTCCTCGAAATATTCGCAGATCGCCTGGGAATCGATCAGGGTAATGCCGCGCTCCGCATCCACCATGACCGGCGTGCTGCCCGCAGGGTTCATGTCAAGGAACTCATCCCGCTGCATCCAGGGGGATTCCCGCATAAGATCATAGCCGATGCCCTTTTCGCCTAGCAAAAGCCTGACCTTGCGGGAAAAAGGGCAAAGAGGAAATTGGTAGAGCTGCCACATGCGCCTCTATGTAGCGCGCAAGCAGCGATATGCCAGCGGAGAAAATGCGCCACTGTGGCGGAAGGCTGCCAAACCTATCCCCAACGGCCCTGAAAGCCCCGCCTGCCGCTCCTTCAGCCAAGCAATGTTGTCCGCATCCTCAATCCTCTTCCCGGCATCCAGGAAGCACCCAAACTAGCGATGAAATCTCCAATTGGTAGAAATTGGCGAATCCTTCCGCTTTATATTGCCAATAGCGCGCGAATCTTCGCTTGTACTTCCTGAAGTATAGATTGCGAAACCTGACCTTTCTTGGATGCGTTTCGTGCCTTCCAATCAACAGCTCCAATGTATCTACATTAACGATACATTGGAGCGCTTTTTCGTGTCGACAATGTATCTACAAACTTAAGTCACCACCCATAATAGCGGTCGCGATAGTAGCGGTCATAGCGGGGATAGTCATTATACCCATAGTCGCGATGATAACCCGGATAAGCGCGTTCCAACCGGCGGTGGAAAGCCCGATGCTCGCGCGCGCTGCGGAAGCCCAGACGGTGCTCCCAGCGGTGCTTCCTGTACAGATAACGCTTATAGTCTCGGCGATCGCGATAATCACGATAGTCCCGGCCCTCCCAATAGCGGCCGCCATAATGGTCGCCATGGGCATAGGCCGTCCCCACGGGGATAACGGCAAAGACAGCAGCAGCAATAAGCAACTTCTTTAACAACATGACATTGCGTCCCTCACATTTCACATGAGGACAGGAAACGACTCCAGCACTGAACGGTGAGTGAATTATTCGTTCAGAATCGACGAGTGGCCGGGCCAAATTCACGAGCTTTTCCGCGGCCTGGAAAGGGCCCGGCAATGTACTGTTCATGAACGGGATGTAGTTTCAGGTTCATGCAACTTCCGCTAGCAGCAAATGTTCTTGAAACGGAATGACCGGAGGAACCAAGTCATGCGAAAGATGATCCTTACCGCTTGCCTGGGCGCGCTCATGCTGCCAGCCGCGCCCGCGTTGGCCGATCCGCCGCCCTGGGCCCCTGCACATGGCCGCCGGGCAAAAGAACGCGTCTATGACGATTACGGGCGCTATTATGAGCCGCGCAGGCTCAGCCGTGACGACCGCATCTGGCGCGGCCGTGACGGACGCTATTATTGCAAGCGGGACAATGGCACTACCGGCCTCATCATCGGCGGTGCTGTAGGCGCATTGCTGGGGCGGGAGCTTGATGGCGGACGCGACCGGACCGTCGGCACCGTCGTGGGCGCTGCTGGCGGAGCCTTGCTCGGCCGCGCCATCGATCGCGGCGATCTGCGCTGCCGCTGAGCCTTGCGTAAAACAGGACTGCCGCCGTAGCCACGCGGCGGCAGCCATCCTGCCAAAGTCCTACTCCCCGTTGCACCGGGAGGCCATTTTCTCCTGGTGCTTTCGCGCACATCCAAATAGTCCAGCAACCCGTCGCACAGGCAGCCCGTCAGGCCGCAGGCGAAATGAATTTTTCGCAGATTTGTGCTAGTTTGACGCTATCGTCAGTTTGCTGCATCGCAATATGTTTAACTATTTGTTAAGTTTTGAACTTCATGCTTTCTTAACATTCGGGCGTGTCCTTGGGGGACAGCAAAAAGGACCTTTTGAGATGTCAATGTTCCGTTCGGTCGCAGCGTCGCTGACGCTGGCGATGGTTCTTTCCGCCTGCACAACGGGCCTTCATCCGAAGGCGGTCGAGACGGCTTCTGCGACCGTGGAGGTCGAAAGCGCCGATCCAATCGCCGATTGGCGCGGCGTCATTTCGCCCAATGACAAGGCACGGCTGGACGGCATCGATCAAGCCTGGACGGAAGCTCTCGCGCAGGCGCGGCGGGCGGGCTACTCCAAGGCTGTCAGAAATGAAGGGGCCCTGCTGGACCCCAGGGCCGCCCTTCCCCGCGCGGCGCCTCCGCCCGGTCCCTATGAATGCCGAGTGGTAAAGCTCGGCCATCCGGACCGGAAGAAGGGGGTGAACTTCATGGCCTACAAAAGCTTTGCCTGTCATGTGGAGGCAGAGGAAGAGCGGCTCTGGATCGTCAAGCAGACCGGCTCAGAGCGTCCGGCAGGCCGGATTTGGCCTGAGCGCGACGATCGTCAGATATTCCTTGGCGCGCTCGCGCTGGGGGACGAAAAAGAACCTGTCGCCTATGGCGATGATCCTGCGCGGGACCTGGCAGGCTATGTGGAGCGGGTAGACGCCTTCCAGTGGCGGATCGTCATGCCCAATCCGGGCACCGACTCCCGGCTGGATGTACTGGAGCTTGTGCCGATCACGCCGCTTGCACGGGGACAATCGCGGCTGCGCGGCTGACAGGGGGATCTACTCCGTCAGCCGGATAATCCCGCGAACGACCAGCAGGACCGCCAGCACCACCGCAAGAATGGGCATGGCGATCACGATCCAGAGCGGCGCCATGTCAGAGCCGCCATATCCCCCAAGCAGGCCGACTATGATCGCAACGGCCATAATTCCTGCGCAGGTCCAGGCAACCCTTCTCCACCGGCCACGCAGCAACATCAGGCTGACGAGCTGCAGAAACAGGTAGAGCAACCCTGCTCCGAACAGGAATAAATCCATCTCCGCCTCCCGATCGGTCCGTTCGCCGGTCAGAACCCGCATTATGCATCATCGGGCGGCGTTGAAATACAAGGAAATTTTTTCAATCAGCGGAACGGCAGCAAAGCAGCGATTTTCCTTGCTGCCTCCTCGCCTAAACCAGCCGTACCAGACGCTTCCATCTCTTGCGGCTCTGCGGATCCATGCGCAGATCCGTAGCCCGCAACTTCAACACCGCCGCCGTATGGCTACCATGGTGCTGCTTCAGTTCCGCCAATTCGTCCAGATCGCGCTCGCGCTGGCTCTTGCTTCTAAACAAGAGGTCAATCATGGGCGTCGTCCTCCATGCAATTTCCGTCGGCCTTCATCGCGCGGATCCAGAATCCGGATCACGCCACGGCATCCTCTCCCGACCTTATTATGATGTCCGCCTGACGCGGCTTGGTTAATTTTTCAGCAATAACAGTTAAATGCCACGCATCAGGACAAGCCATCAAGCCCCATTCCATGTCATTACGGTGCAAATTTTGCACGGTTTATCGGCGAAATGGACGAAGAACGGGATCAGCCTTTTCGCCGGGCCCGCATCAAATAATTGACAGCCATATTATCCGAAAGAATGAAGCCGCGCGCTGGGCTGACGGAAAGACCTGTTACATCGGTCACCTCCAATCCCGCCTTTGCCAGCATGTCGCCTAACTCCTGGGGCGTGAGAAACTTGTTCCAGTCGTGGGTGCCCCGCGGGATCTGGCCCAGCCCCTCACCCAGCGTAATCAGGGCCAGCCGAGAAAGCACCGTCCGGTTCGGCGTTGAGAGGATCATCAGCCCGTCGGGCGCGAGCGCCCGCGCCAGCCCGTCGACGAAAGACTGCGGATCGGCCACATGCTCGATGACTTCCATGGAGGTGACAAGGTCAAAGCCGCCCTCGTCCAAAGTCTCGATACCACCGGTCCGATAATCTATGGCAAGGCCTTGCCTGGTGGCATGGGATCGCGCAGCGGCGATATTTTCCGGCGCAGCATCAAGACCCGTCACCCTTGCGCCAAGGCGCGCCAGCGGCTCGCAAAGCAAACCCGCCCCGCAACCCACATCCAGAGCACGCTTGCCGGAAAGGGGCCGCATAGCATGTTCGTCGCCATGCCAATGAGCATTGATCGCCGCCCTTATATAGCCCAGCCGCACGGGATTGAGGCGGTGCAACATCGCGCTGGACCCCTGCGGATTCCACCAATCAGCGGCAAGTTTGCCGAAATGCGCGGCTTCATCCGGGTTGATCGTCGTAGCCTTGCTTGCCATTGCCTCACTCGCTGACTAATAGGGGCGCGCCCCGCGCCGGGGCGTATCTGCAACAGACAAGATTAAGGCGCAAATCATGGCGCGCATAGTGATGAAATTTGGCGGCACGTCGATGGCGGGCATGGAGCGAATCCGGAATGTCGCTGCCCGCGTGAAGCATGTCGTGGAACAAGGCAATGAGGTCGCCGTCGTCGTTTCCGCCATGGCGGGCGAAACCGACCGGCTGGTGGGCTATTGCCGCGAGGCGAGCTCGCTTTACGATCCGGCGGAATATGACGTGGTCGTCTCATCGGGCGAACAGGTGACGAGCGGTCTTCTGGCGATGACGCTGAAGGCCATGGGCGTGGACGCGCGCAGCTGGCTCGGCTGGCAGCTTCCCATCCGCACCGTCGACACCCATGCCAAGGCGCGTATCGAAAGCTTCGAGACCGAGGCCCTCAACGCCGCAATGGCTGCGGGCCAGGTCGCCGTCATTCCCGGATTTCAGGGCATGATGGAGGATGGCCGCGTGTCGACGCTGGGCCGTGGCGGTTCCGACACATCTGCAGTCGCGGTGGCTGCGGCAGTGAAGGCCGACCGGTGCGACATCTACACGGATGTCGACGGCGTCTATACGACCGACCCGCGCATCGTGGCCCGCGCGCGCAAGCTCGACAAGGTCACCTATGAAGAAATGCTCGAACTGGCGAGCGTCGGGGCCAAGGTGCTCCAGACCCGCTCGGTCGGCCTTGCCATGAAGGAAGGGGTGCGCGTCCAGGTGCTCTCCTCCTTCGACGACCCCGATCAGGACGATCTGCCCGGCACATTGATCGTCAGCGAAGAAGAAATTGAAGGAAGCGATATGGAACGGCAGCTCATCACCGGCATCGCCCATGACAAGAATGAAGCAAAGATCATCGTCACCCGGGTTCCCGACAAGCCGGGCGCAGTCGCGCATATCTTCGGCCCCCTGGCGGACGCGGCGATCAATGTGGACATGATCATCCAGAATGACAGCAAGCAGCAGGGCGAGACCGACGTGACTTTCACGGTGCCCCGCGCTGACCTCGCCCGCAGCGTCGACATATTGGAAAGCAATAAGGCGGTGATCGGCTTCAACCGCATCGTCACTGATGCCGAAGTCGCCAAGGTGTCGGTCGTCGGCGTCGGCATGAAGAGCCATGCGGGCGTCGCCGCCACCATGTTCAAGACGCTGGCCGACCGGGGTATCAATATCGAGGCGATCTCGACCAGCGAGATCAAGGTCAGCGTGCTGATCGACGAGGACGAGACGGAACTCGCCGTCCGCGTGCTGCACACGGCCTATGGGCTGGATGCGGAAGCAGCTTAACTTTTTCCCCTCCCGCCAGCGGGAGGGGCTAGGGGAGGGAATGTCCCTCCACCGTGATTACAGACCCTCCCCCGCCCCTCCCGCCAGCGGGAGGGGAGAAGGTAAAGAAATGCCACAAGACAAACTCCACCGCCTGATGGCGCGCGGCACGGAATTCCTGGGATGCGAAGTCGCCATCATGTGCGGCGCAATGAGTTGGGTTTCCGAGCGCAACCTTGTCTCAGCCATCAGCAATGCGGGCGGCTTCGGCGTGATCGCGTGCGGCGCGATGACGCCCGAACTGCTCGATACCGAAATTGCCGAGACGAAGAAGCTCACGGCCAAGCCCTTCGGCGTCAACCTCATCACCATGCACCCGCAGCTTTTCCAGCTTATTGCGGTTTGCGCCAAGCATGAGGTCGGCCATGTCGTCCTTGCCGGCGGCCTGCCGCCCAAGGGCAGCATCGAGGCGATCAAGGACATGGGCGCGAAGGTCGTCTGCTTCGCCCCGGCGCTGGCGCTGGCGAAGAAGCTCGTTCGCTCGGGCGTCGATGCTCTTGTGATCGAGGGCATGGAAGCGGGCGGCCATATCGGCCCCGTCGCGACCTCCGTCCTAGCCCAGGAAATCCTTCCCGAGCTCGCCCACGAACTGCCCATCTTCGTCGCGGGCGGCATCGCCAAGGGCGGCGCGATTGCGGGCTATCTGGAGATGGGCGCGTCGGGCGTGCAGCTCGGCACCCGCTTCGTTTGCGCGCATGAATCCATCGCGCACCCCAATTTCAAAAAAGCCTTCATCCGCGCCTCCGCCCGTGACGCGATCGCCAGCGTGCAGGTCGATCCGCGCCTTCCCGTCATCCCCGTCCGCGCGCTCAAAAATGCGGGCACCGAAGCCTTCACCGCCAAGCAGCGGGAGGTCGCTGCACGGCTGGACGCCGGGGAAATCGAAATGGGCGAAGCGCAGCTTCAGATCGAGCATTATTGGGCCGGAGCGCTGCGCCGCGCAGTGATTGACGGCGACATTGAGGGCGGATCGCTGATGGCCGGACAGTCAGTGGGCATGGTCACCAAGGAAGAGCCGGTCGCTGAAATCATTGCCACCCTGATGGCAGAAGCGGTCGAAGCGCTGGAGAAGCGGGCAGCCTGAAGCTGCTGTCCTTCCTTCTGCGCGCACTTCTGTAAGTCCGTTCATCATCCCCATTGGAAACCCTCCCCTGTTTCTGATAGCGATGGAGCATGACTACTTCCGCCGCTGCTTCCGCCCGGGAAATCCTCAATCGCCTTCATGATGTGATGGCGTCGCGCACCAATGCGCAGGCAAAGCTGAACAAGGTCGTGGACATCGTCGCCGAGCAGCTTTCAAGCGAGGTTTGTTCGATTTACCTCCTGCGCGACGGGGTCCTGGAACTTTATGCCACGCGCGGCCTGAAGCAGGAGGCGGTGCACGTCACCAAATTGGCGCTCGGCCAGGGTCTTGTGGGCACCATCGCGAAGAACATCGAAACGCTGAACCTGGATGAGGCGACCAGCCATCCCGACTTCGTCTACAATCCCGAAACCGGTGAGGAATTGTTCCACAGCTTTGCGGGCGTTCCCATTGTCAGGCGCGAGCAGGCCGTGGGTGTGCTTGCAGTCCAGCATGTAGAGCCCCGCCGCTATGACGAGGTGGAAATCGAGGCGCTGCAGACCGTGGCAATGGTGCTGTCGGAGCTCATCGCCAATGCGGGCCTTATCGACGACAGCCCCGCTTATACCAGGGTCCAGGACACGGCGCCGACAATGCTTACGGGCCTGCCGCTCGTCGTCGGCATGGCGCGGGGGCATGTCGTCTTTCACCAGCCGCGCGTCACCATAGAGCATACCGTTGCAGAGGACACCGAGGTCGAGCGCCAGCGCGTTTATTCTGCTTTTGCGAAAATGCGCGAGCAGATCGACCGGATGGCCGGCCAGTCGGAATTCGGCATTGGCGGCGAGCATGAAGAGGTGCTCGAAACCTACAAGATGTTCGCCTATGACGAGGGCTGGGCACGGCGCATCAATGAAGCGATCGACAGTGGCCTCACCGCCGAGGCAGCGATCGAACGGGTACAGCAGCGCACACGCATGCGCATGCGCCAGATCGACGATCCTCTGCTTGCGGACCGGATGCATGACCTGGAGGACCTTGCCAATCGCCTGATCCGCATTGTGTCCGGCCAGTTGGGCACCGCCGCGCAACTCGGCCTGCGGCAGGACACCATCCTCATCGCGCGCAACCTGGGACCGGCCGAGCTGCTCGAATATGACCGCCGCAGGCTGAAGGGCGTGATCCTGGAGGAAGGCTCGCTTACGGCCCATGTCACCATTGTCGCCCGCGCCATGGGCGTCCCGATGCTGGGGCGCGTCCATAACATTCGCCATCTGGTGACGGAGGGCGATCTCGTCCTGATGGACGTCAACGAGAACCGCCTGTTCATTCGCCCCACCCCCACCATGGATGAAGCGTTCGAAACCAAGCTCGCCTTCACGCAGAAGCGCCGCGCCGCCTTTGCCGCGATGCGCGATCTTCCATCAGTAACGCTGGACGGCGAGCGCATAGAGCTGATGGTGAATGCGGGCCTGCGCGACGATGTGGCGGCGCTTGACGTCACCGGAGCGGACGGCATTGGCTTGTTCCGCACGGAGTTCCAGTTCCTGGTTTCCGCCACCCTGCCCCAGCGCGAGCGGCAGCAGCGGCTCTACAGGGATGTGCTGGACGCGGCAGGCGACCGGCCCGTCATCTTCCGCACGGTGGACATAGGGGGAGACAAGGCCCTCCCCTATATGCGGCAGGATGACGAGAATATAGAGGACAATCCCGCCATGGGCTGGCGCGCGCTCCGGCTGTCGCTGGAACGGGACGGGCTGATGAAGGCACAGGCCCGCGCCCTGCTGGAGGCGGCGGCAGGACGGACGCTGCATGTCATGTTCCCGCTGATTTCCGAACCATGGGAGTTCGAGCAGGCCAAGGCGCTGTTCGAGGCGCAGCGCGAATGGCTTGCCAGGCAAAGGAAGAAGCTGCCCCAATGCGTGCGCTATGGCGCCATGCTGGAGGTTCCGGCATTGGCCGAAGTGCTGGACATATTGTTGCCGGAGCTGGACTTCCTGTCCGTTGGCACCAATGACCTGACGCAATTTCTCTTTGCGGCCGACCGTGCTCACCCAAAGCTGGCAGAGCGTTATGACTGGCTAAGCATCGCCATTCTGCGCTTCCTGAACCGCATCGCCAGGGCTTGCCGCGACCATCAAGTACCCATTGGCGTGTGCGGAGAAATGGGGGGAAGGACGCTTGAGGCAATGGCGCTGCTTGGCCTCGGCATCAAACGGCTCTCCATCACCCCGGCCTCGGTGGGTCCGGTCAAGGCAATGATCCGATCGCTCGAAGCAAAACCGCTCCAGGCCGAAATAACGGCCATGCTGGCGAACGGCCGGATGGATATCCGTGCGGCGCTGACGCAGTGGGCGAGCGAGCGAAATGTGGAACTTAATTGATTGTGAAAGCGAAAATTTGCTGCTGCCCGCGTTGACAGGCCTCGCCTCTGGGTGTGAGAAGGCCGCCGAGCATATGTATGACCGGTGCTGCGGGAGAGGGTGATGTCAGGGGAAGATGAGCCGGCTCAGGAGGAGCTCAACATTCACGCACCTGGCGACAAGCTCCGCATGGCGCGGGAGGCGATGAAGGCCAGCATTGACGACATCGCTGCCCGCACCAGGGTTCCCGTCCGTCTGCTGAGCGCGCTGGAGAAAGGCGATTACAAGGCGCTGCCCGGTGTCACCTACTGCATCGGATTTTCCCGCGCCTATGCCCGCGCCGTGGGTCTGGATGAAGTGCAGATCTCCCGGGAAGTCCGCGCCGACCTGGAGGCGCAGGATGCCATATCGGGCACCCGCTACGAGGCGTTTGAGCCTGCTGATCCGGCCCGAGTGCCGCCCCGCTATCTCGCCTGGACAGCCATTGCGCTCGCGTTGGTCCTCGCCATTGGCTATGGCATCTGGCGCACCCAGTTCTTCACGGCGCCGACGGATGAGGAAATTGCCGAGACCCGGATTGCCGAAGCGCAAAAGCCCGCCCCCACCGGGCACGAACGCCCCTCGGCTCCCGCACGGCCTGCGGCACTGGCAGGCGACGTGATGCTGACCGCCACGGACACTGTCTGGCTGCGCGTCTATGAGGAAGGCGGGCAGCGGCTGTTCGAAAAGGAAATGAAGGCCGGCGAAAAGTTCACCGTTCCGCCTACGGCCAAGAACCCGCTGATCATCACCGGACGCCCGCAGGCGCTGCGGGTCACCATCGGCGGCAAGGAAGTTGCGCCGCTTGGAACGCCTGACAAGACGATTTCCGATGTCCCGATCAGCGCCACCGCATTGAACGCACGCGCGGCTCCGGCGGCGGCACAGCCGTAGAGGTTGGCAATTTCGACCCGTCCCCAGGCGCAGTCGAGGGATGTTGGCTTAGCGCAAACGCGTCTCGACTTCGCTCGACACGAACGGTATTGGGTTGAGCTGTCTGATCCTTGCCTTGCTCTCTTATCCAATTCATCACAGGTCAATCTTTACCCTGCGAGGAAATCTTCTATGCTTTCCGTGGGGCCTGTAACCATATTTTGAGGATGTTTATGCGCGGCTTTGTTCTGATTGCTCTGGTCATGGCGGCTCTTCCGGCGGCGCCAGCGCTCGCCCAGTCCAATGTCGAACAGCGCGTCGGCAAGCTCGAAAAAGAAATGAAGGCTGTCCAGCGGAAGGTCTTCCCCGGCGGTGGCGGACAATATTTCGAGCCGGAGATCGCGCCAGCGCCCGCCGCTCCGGCGCCTGCTCCGGGGACCCCGGCCTCTTCACCCATTGCGGACCTCACCTCTCGCGTGGATGCCCTGGAGTCCCAGCTTGCCGGACTTACCGGGCAGGCGGAGCAGAATGCTTTCAAGCTCCGGCAGCTCGAAGAAGCGTTCAACAAATATAAGGCCGATATGGACGCCCGGATGAATGCCGGAGCGCCGCCGGCCGTTGCTCCGGTGCCCGGCGCCGGTGCCGCCGCCGCTGCTCCACCAAAGCCCGCTCCCAATCCCGCCAATGAGGCCCGCAAGGCCGCGGTTGCCGCCATAGAGCGGCCCAGTTCGGGCGATGCCGCCGAGGACGCTTATCTTTATGGCTATCGGCTCTGGGCGGCGAAATTCTATCCCGAGGCCGAGGTGCAGCTAAAAAGCTTCATCGAGAAATATCCGAACCACCGCCGCGCCAGCTATGCGCAGAACCTGCTTGGCCGCGCTTATCTGGATCAGGGAAAGCCGGCCCTCGCCTCTGTCGCCTTCTACGAAAATTACCAGAAACGGCCCAAGGGTGAACGCGCGCCCGATAGCCTCGCTTATCTTGGCCAGGCGCTTGTCCAGTTGAAGAAACCGGCCGATGCCTGCAAGGTCTATGACGAATTTGACGACGTCTATGGCCCAACCGCTTCCGCGGGGCTGAAGGATGTTGTGGCCAAGGGGCGCGTCAGCGCGAAATGCACGGGGTGATTTCAGAAACCCCTGCTTCCGCGGGGATGACGAACAAGGCTGGAAAGTCATCGTGGCTCTAGTCGCGCCGTCAGCCCTCCGCCGTTTCCGGTCCGATATTGAGCGCCTCCTCGGCCGCCCTGCAGCTCCCCACGACCAATTCGGAATCGCCGTTTCGGGCGGGCCTGACAGCATGGCGCTGCTTGCGCTGGCTAGTAGCGCCTATGCGGGCCAGGTTCAGGCCGCCACAGTCGATCACGGGTTCCGCCCGGAGGCGGCCGCCGAAGCGGAAATGGTCGCCCATTGGTGCGGCGCGCATGGAATTCCGCACAAGACGTTGCGCCCGCCCGCCCCCATTACAGGAAATCTGCAATCGGCGGGACGTGCCGAGCGTTACCGGCTGCTCTGGCAATGGTGCGATGAGCGGAAACTCGACTGGCTGCTCACCGCGCATCATGCCGACGATCAGTTGGAAACGCTGCTGATGCGCCTCAACCGGGGTTCGGGCCTTGCCGGACTTGCTGGCGTGAGGTCCCGCTCGGACCGGCTGCTGCGTCCCCTGCTGTTCTGGACCCGCGCCGGGCTTGGCGAAGTGGCGAGCCAAGCGGGCTGTCCGGCCATCGAGGACCCTAGCAACAAAGACCCGCGATACGACCGGGCGGCCCTCCGGTTGCATCTTGCTCAAACGGACTGGCTCGATTCCGTCTCCGCCAGCCGCAGCGCCGCTGCGCTTGCCGAGTGCGAAATGGCGCTGGATTGGGCGGTTAGCGGCTTTGAGGAGCAATTTGTCGATCAGAATGGCGAAGAAATCCGGCTTTCCCGAATCGATTTTCCACGCGAAATTCAGCGAAGGCTGCTATTGCGCATGCTTGCCCGGCTTGATCCCGGCCTCTCCCCTAGGGGAGACACGATCGATCAAGCGCTGGTTCAGCTCGCGCTTGGTAAGAAATATACAATTGGTTCGCTGCTATTGTGCGGGGGTAGCAACTGGACAGTGAAGCCAGCTCCGCCCCGGCGGACCACCGGATGACCGGCCCGCGATATTGTCATTTGGACGTCATTCCCTACATTTGAAGGGCGACGGCAACAGAGAGCGAAGATGAACGACGAAAAGGACCCGCAGACCAATCCCTGGATAAAGAGCGCCATGATCTGGGCCGGGGTGATCGTAGCCCTTCTGCTGTTCGTGTCGATCTTCGATTCCAAATCGGCCGCGCCCGCGGGCAATTCCATCGCCTATTCCGAATTCCGGCAGAAGGTGCAGGAAGGCGCGGTCAAGGACGTCGCCATAGCTCCCGACCGCATTACCGGCACGCTCACCAATGATGAGAAATTCTCAACGGTTCCGGTGAACGATCCCGGCCTTGCCAACCTGCTCGACGACTATAACGTCAAATATAGCGGCAAGGCGGAGGAGCAGCCGAGCTTCTGGATGATCCTTCTCTATCAGTCGCTGCCTTTCCTGCTGATCCTCGGCATCGCCTTCTTCGTCCTTCGGCAGATGCAGAAGGGCTCGGGCTCGGGCGCCATGGGCTTTGGCAAGTCGAAGGCCAAGCTGCTTACGGAAAAGCAGGGCAAGGTGACCTTCGATGATGTCGCCGGCATTGACGAGGCGCGCGAGGAACTGCAGGAAATCGTCGAATTCCTGAAGGACCCAACCAAATTCGCCCGTCTTGGCGGCCAGATTCCGAAGGGCGCGCTGCTGGTCGGCAGCCCCGGCACCGGCAAGACGCTGCTCGCCCGCGCCATCGCGGGTGAGGCGGGCGTGCCGTTCTTCACCATATCGGGATCCGACTTCGTCGAAATGTTCGTCGGCGTGGGCGCGAGCCGCGTGCGTGATATGTTCGAGCAGGCGAAGAAGAATGCGCCCTGCATTGTCTTCATCGACGAAATCGATGCGGTCGGCCGCCATCGTGGTGCGGGCCTTGGCAATGGCAATGACGAACGCGAACAGACGCTGAACCAGCTCCTCGTGGAGATGGACGGGTTCGAGGCGAATGAAGGCATCATCATCATCGCCGCCACCAACCGGCCCGACGTGCTCGATCCGGCACTGCTGCGCCCCGGCCGGTTTGACCGGCAGGTCGTCGTTCCGCGCCCGGACATCGATGGCCGCGAGAAGATCCTTGCCGTTCACATGAAAAAGGTGCCCCTGGCGCCCGACGTCAATCCGCGCGTCATTGCTCGCGGAACGCCGGGCTTTTCAGGCGCCGACCTTGCGAACCTCGTCAATGAGGCTGCCCTCCTCGCTGCCCGGCGCGGCAAGCGCCTCGTCGCCATGGACGAGTTCGAGGCCGCCAAGGACAAGGTCATGATGGGCACCGAGCGCAAGTCCATGGTCATGACCGAGGACGAGAAGAAGATGACCGCCTATCATGAGGCCGGGCACGCCATCGTCGCGGTTCATGAACCTGCATCCGACCCGATCCACAAGGCAACGATCATCCCGCGCGGCCGCGCGCTCGGCATGGTCATGCGCCTGCCGGAACGCGACAGCTACAGCTATCACCGCGACAAGATGTACGCGAACCTCGCTGTCGCCATGGGCGGACGCGTCGCCGAGGAAATCATCTTCGGCTATGACAAAGTGTCTTCGGGCGCGTCGGGCGACATCCAGTATGCGACCAAGCTTGCCCGTGACATGGTGACCCGCTGGGGCATGTCGGACAAGATGGGGCCGCTGCAATATAGCGAGGGGGAGGAAGAGGTATTCCTCGGCTATTCCCGCACCCAGAACATGCACATGTCCAACGAGACAGCGAAGGCGATAGATCAGGAAATCCGCCGCATCGTCGAAACCGGCTATGATCGTGCGAAGACGGTCCTGACGGAGCAGGAGCATCAGCTCCATCTGCTCGCCAATGCGCTGCTCGAATATGAGACGCTGAGCGGTGAGGAAATCAAGAGCTTGCTGGAAACCGGCGAGTTCCACCGGGATGATGGCGTGGTGGCAAAGCCCTCCTCCGTCCCGGCTGCGGGCTCCTCCATCCCCAAGACCCGCCGCCGCAAGGGGCCCTTTGGCGACACCGCCCCACAGGGGGCTTGACGGCCGGTTTTAAGTGACGAGCGGAAGGTCGGTTTTCCCTCTCCCATGGGGAGAGGTATGAAGGCGTGGCTGCGTGCAGCCTAGCCGGAGTTGGTGAGGGGGTTGTGCCCTCTCGGTAGCGTGGAACCCCTCACCCAACTGCGGCCACGTCCGACTGCGTGGGCCAAAGTCTGCATATCCCTCTCCCTCTGGAGAGGGGACAAACGACGACCCAAAGACAGGGTCAACCCTCCCGCCCCTTGAACCCTTGGGCGATAACATACCATTCGCTACTGCCCTTCCTGCTGGCGGGGGGCTTCGCATGCTTCACGGTTGCAAAATGCTTCTTGAGCACGGCGAGCAGGTCATGATCCGTCCCGCCCGCGAACACCTTGGCCACAAAAGCCCCGCCCTTCTGCAGATTCTCGATCGCGAACCAGGCGGCTGCCTCCACCAGCGCCATGGTGCGCAAATGGTCGGTCTGCGCGTGGCCGACGGTATTGGCCGCCATGTCCGACAGCACCAGGTCCGGCTCCGCGCCCAGCGCCTCACGCAGCATCTCCGGCGCGCGTTCGTCCATGAAGTCCATCTGGAACAGCGTCACCTCAGGGATGGCATCGGTCGGCAGCAGGTCGATACCCACCACCTTCGCCTTGGGGCTGAGCTTCTTCACCACCTGCGCCCAGCCGCCCGGCGCGACGCCAAGGTCAACGACATGCCGCGCCTGCCGGATGAGCTTGTATTTCTCATCCAGTTCCATGAGCTTGTAGGCCGCCCGGCTGCGATAGCCCTCAGCCTTGGCTTTCTTCACATATGGATCGTTCAGTTGCCGCTCCAGCCAACGGGTGGACTGCGCCGTCCTGCCCTTGGCGGTCTTGACGCGCACGCGGCCAGCGCCTCCGCCCCTAGCCATGATGATGCAGCCCGTCGCGCTCCATCAGCCCGCGCAAAATGCCTTCCCTGATGCCGCGGTCGGCAACGCCCAGCCTTTCCGCGGGCCATATGTCGAGGATGCACTCCAATATCGCGCAGCCCGCCACCACCAGATCCGCTCGTTCATGCCCAATGCAAGGCAGCTCTCGGCGCTGGTCGATGGACATGGCGGAAAGCCGCATGGAAATGTCGCGCATGGATGCCGCCGGAACGATAAGCCCGTCGATCGCCTGCCGGTCATAACGCGGCAATTCAAGGTGAAGGCTCGCAAGCGTCGTCACTGTCCCGCTTGTACCGAGCAGGCGCACCGCCTCCCGCCGTTTGGGCAGGCGCTCCGCGAAGGGACGGAAGCTATCCGCAACCCGCGCCCGCATGCGGGCATAGCCAGCGATCCGCGCCTCAGCGTCATTAGGATCATAAGCTTCGCTTTCGGTGAGCGACACCACTCCCCATGGGGCGCTTTGCCAGTCAAGGATGCGCGGAGCAGGGCCCTCGGTATCCACCAGCACCAATTCGGTCGATCCGCCGCCAATGTCGAAAATCAGAGCGGGCCCCTCGCCCGGCTCCAGCAGGATATGGCAGCCAAGCACCGCCAGCCGCGCTTCCTCTTCAGCGGAAATGATATCGAGGGCAATGCCGGTTTCGCGATAGACCCGCTCAATGAAGGCTGCGCCGTTGCTGGCCCGGCGGCAGGCTTCGGTCGCCACGGAACGCGCGAGCGTCACATGGCGGCGGCGAAGCTTGTCCGCGCAAACGGAAAGCGCCGCAATGGCTCGGTCGATGGCCGCATCGCTCAGCCGTCCGGAGGACGCAAGCCCCTCACCCAGGCGGACAATCCGTGAAAAGGCGTCGACGACGATGAAGCCGCCCGCGGACGGCTTGGCGATCAGCAAACGGCAATTATTTGTGCCCAGATCGATGGCCGCATAGGCGCGGCGATGAGGCCAACGCCCTTCTGATCGGGAGAATTGCGCCGCCATGGCCCGGCCGCCATCTTGCCCTCTGGCGCCGGAACTTCGCGGCAATGGCGATCCAAACTGTGCCATGCCGTAACTCACTTATGCTTTCCGGAACGGGCAATCCCGCCGGTACTTGGGCACAGGTTAAGCGCAAGCGCAACAGACTGCAAGGGAGGGAGAATTTTACCGGATCGGGAGGAGCTGAACCCGGATCATGCCTGAAGGGCGCGGAACACGGCCCGGAGGGCGTCGGGCGCAGAGGTAAAGCCCAGATGGCCGCACTGCACTTCGATCGCTTCATCGCTTTCATCGGGAAGACCCCGGGCGCAATGATCGGCCACCACACCGTCCATGCGGGACCAGATGGCAAAGGTGGGAACCGGCGGCTTCTGGTTCAATTCAACACGGATCGGCGGACAGTCGATCCGGTGCCGCGCGATGATCTCATACAGGCGCCAGGCATGATTGGCCCTAAGGTCGCCGGAAAAGGGACTGCCGAGCGTAATCACCTTGGCCACGCGGCCGGGAGCATATTTGGCATATTCCCGCGCAATGAGCCCGCCAAGGCTCCAGCCGATGATGGTGACGGGCTCGCCGCGATGCGATTGGATATGGTCCATGCGCCGGTCGAGCCGCTCGAACATGTCGGCCCGGACACCCAGATTTCGTCCCATGCCCCAGCCATAGCTGTTGTAATTGGCCGCTTTCAAAGTCCGGCGAAGCGTCGCCGTTGCCTGGTCCGAAGCAAGGAAGCCCGGCACAACCAGCACCTGATGATTCTGGCCATTATGGGATGTTTGGAAGATATGCCCGGCATGTCCGGCTCGCCTTACCCTCGTCAGGGAGCGCACCTCCTGCAGCAGCAGCGCGAATGGCGGCGCAGCTACGGCTCCATGCGTCGGCTTTTGATTGAAGGACGAAGACAAGGGCACGATTTATCCATGACAGCTTTATTACAATTACATTTTTATTACAGAAATTGTTCCCGGCTGTCTTTAAGGAATCGCCGAATGGCTGCGGGAAATCGGTGGAAACCCTTTCCGGCAGGCTGGACGGTACGGCATGCAACGAACGGGCGCCTAACGCGCCTTGCGGAACAATTTCCGGTCTTCGGGTCCAAATCCCTTGGACCAGATCATCCAGCAATAGGCGCCAAGGATAAGGGGCACGCCCAATGTCAGCTCCGCCCATTCGGGAATCTGGGTCACCACCATGCCTGCGGCCGTCGCCAGCGCCGCCGCCCAGACCAGCGCCCAGCGCCAGGCATTGACGGGGGCTCCAAGCAGGCGCGAGAGGAAACGCGCCTTCACAAATGCAGCAAGGCCAAGCGCGATGCAAAGCGCCAGTGCTGGTCCGGCCGCCACATAAAGCTCCGGCCATCCCAGCCGCCGGAACCCGAGAATGAAGACAAAGCTCAGCCCCGCCTGCACCGCGATCATGGCCAGCGAGATCATGAGGTTACGATGGCGTGCAATATAGACAAGCACCGATTCACTCACCACCGCAGTGGCCGCCACCACCTCTGCTGCAAGCAGGAAGGCGAGCGCGCCGGTGCCCCCCACGAAATTGGGGCCCACCAGTCCCATGACTGCCTCGCCGGGAATGCCGAGGGCGAGCGCAATGCCCATTTGCGCCGCGATGATCCAAAAGCCGACCTGACTCACCTGCCGGGCAATGGCGGCATAATTCTTCTCTGCAAGGTTCCGGGTAATGACGGGTCCCAGGATTGGATCGAAGCTGGTCTTCAGCTTTTGCGGCAGCGAGGCGACCTGCTGCGCAACATAGTAGATCCCGACGATATAGGGCGTCGCGAACAGACCGAGAATGGCCAGATCCAGCCGCCGGGAGCCCCATTCCACTGCGTCGGCGGCGGCCAGGGGCATGTTCTGCCGGGCCATGCGCCACAGCCGCATGGGTTCGGGCCGCCAACCCTTCGGCAGCCCATAGCTCCGTATGAGCGGAATGAGCGAGGCGACCAGCGCCGCCAGCATCGAAAGCACATAGGAAAGAATAAGGCCGTCGCGCAGCGAGTAGAAGGAAAAGGCAAAAGCCCCGATGCTGATCGTCCATGGCTCGATGATCGAGCGCGCCCGCACCGTCGCTGCAATGTCGTAGCGATAGGCGCAGGCGGTAAGCGCGATGTCCGACCCCGCAATCGCCAGAATGATGAGAGGCAGAAGCTGGTCCAGGTCATTGACGCTGCTGTTGGGGAACAGTGCCTGCGGAAAGATCGACAGGATCGCGGCTGCAATGATGGACGCAATGGCGCTGACCAGCATCGCGTCATAGACCACATGGCTATGGTCCCTATCGGTCCGCGCGAGCTCGCCGGCCAGGCCGCGCTTCAAGCCCAGCGTCGCGATCTGGGCCGCAAACTCCACCACCAATATCGCGTAGGCGAAGCGGCCAAGCGTTCCCGCTCCATAGATCCGCCCCGCGATAAACAGGAATGGCAGGCGCGCGGCCAGGCGCAGCAGGAAACCGATGAAATTGATGCGCCCTCCCTTGGCAAGCGCAGCAATATCCTCCTTCTCGGGAGATGCCGCACCGGCCGGGCTGTCGGGAGAAGTTGCACCCGTCAAAAAGCCTGCCCCTATTCTCTAAAGCGGATGCTTATCGCGAAGTACACGCTGCATGTAAATTGCCATTAATGCTGTAGCTTAATGGCCATTCTCCTGACGCAAAGGCCGCGCCAGGAGAGCATCAATTACTTTGGCCACGGAAAGCTCGTCCGACAGCAGCGAACAAACAGCATCCGTGATCGGCATGTCGACCCCGGCCGCCTTGGCAGCGGCGCGGAGCACGGGGGCGGTAAACGCCCCTTCGGCCACCGTGCGCCGGTCGGCCAGAAGCTCTACGGCGGGCTTTCCTTCGCCGAGGCCCTTGCCAAGAGAGAAGTTGCGCGAGCTGGCCGAGGAGCAGGTCAGCACCAGATCGCCCAGACCCGACAGTCCCGCCAATGTCTCTGCCCTCGCCCCGCGCGCAAGGCCAAAGCGGGTCATCTCCGCAAAGCCACGGCTGATGAGCGCAGCCCGCGCATTCTGGCCAAGGCCCGCCCCCTCGACCACGCCGCAGCCGATCGCGAGCACATTCTTGACCGCCCCGCCGATCTCGGCACCCGTAACATCTTCGGAAAGGTAGGGCCGGAATTGCGGCCGGGCGAGCCGGACGGAAAGCGCCTCTCCAAGGGCCTGGTCAGCGCAGGCAAGCGTGACGGCGGTGGGAAGGCCCTTGGCCACTTCATGCGCAAAGGTGGGACCGGAAAGAACCGCAATGGGCGCATCGGGGTGAACGGCGGCCGCCACCTCCGACATCAATCGCTGGGTCCCGGCCTCAATGCCCTTTGAACAAAGGACAAGGGGGATATCCTTGACCGGAAGCTTGTTCAAAATGGCTCCCAGATGCTGGGCAGGGGTAACCACCAGCAACGCGTCGCAGGATGCGAGCTGACGAAGATCGCCCGTCGCCTCAATTGCCGGATCCAAAGCTATCCCAGGTAGATAGGCGAAATTGCAATGGGTGCCGTTGATCGCCTGGACGACTTCTTCCTCAAAGGCCCAGAGGAGCACCGGCCCGCCATTGGCCGCCGCCACCTGAGCCAATGCAGTGCCCCAGGCACCCGCGCCGATCACTCCGATCCTCATGCCTTCACCCCCGCACCCCTCGCCTTTTCCGCGTCCGGATCAAGCGGCCAGCGTGGCCGGGCCGCGAAATCCAGTCCGTCCGTCATTCCCGCGGCAAAGCGTTCCGCTCCAGCCCAGCCTATCATGGCCGCATTATCGGTGCATAGCCAAAGCGGCGGCGCCACAAAGGGCAGATCATGCTCCGCTGCCAGCCCCTCAAGCGCGGAACGGACCGACTGGTTGGCAGCTACCCCGCCAGCGACAACCAATGCCGACAGATTCTTGCTTGCGGCCAAGGCACGCCTGGTCCGGTCGACCAGGCAGTCAATCACCGCCTGCTGGAAGCTGGCGGTAATATCCTCAACCCGCCACTCGCCCGATTGAGCAGCACGCATGACAGCGCTTTTAAGCCCCGCGAAGGAAAAATGCGGATCGCTGGTGCCGAGCAATGGGCGGGGTAGCGGCACTGCCCGGGGATCGCCGGACGCAGCGGTCTTCTCAACCGCTGGGCCGCCTGGAAAGCCAAGGCCAAGCAGTTTCGCCGTCTTGTCGAACGCCTCGCCCGCTGCGTCGTCAATGGTAGTGGCAAGACGGCGGTAATGCCCCACCCCCTCCACGCGCAAAAGCTGGCAATGCCCGCCTGACACCAGAAGCAGCAGATAGGGAAATTCCAGCGCGGGTTCCGCCAGCCGGGGCGAAAGCGCATGTCCTTCGAGATGATTGACGGCCACCAGGGGCTTTCCCGAAGCAAGGCTCAGCGCCTTGCCCGTCACCAGCCCCACCATCACCCCGCCGATCAATCCCGGCCCTGCCGTAGCGGCGATGGCGTCGACATCCGCCAGCGTCAGCTTCGCCTCGGCAAATACTGCTTCCACCAGCGGCATCAGTGCTTCCACATGGGCCCGCGCCGCGATCTCTGGCACGACGCCGCCATAGGGACTGTGCTCGGTTTCCTGCGTCGCCAGCTTGTGCGCCAATATCCGCCGGTCGCTCGTTACAAGAGCGGCCGCGGTTTCATCGCAACTGGATTCAAGGCCAAGGATGATGGTCATTGCCCTTCCCTCTACCGCTCTCAAAGATTAGAGCAAGCAACGATATGACGCATGAAGACAACCCTCCGTTCACCCGGCCCCTTCGCCTCGGCAGCCGGGGTTCCCCTCTGGCCCTGGTGCAGGCGCATATGGCGGCGAACGCCCTTCGCGCTGCTCATGGATGGAGTGAGGAGGCGATCGACATCGTCACCGTGCGCACTGACGGCGACCGCATACAGGACCGCCCGCTGGCGGAAATCGGCGGCAAGGCGCTTTGGACCAAGGAACTCGACCGCGCCCTTGCCGAAGGCGTGATCGATTTTGCCGTGCACAGCATGAAGGATGTCGAGACAATCCGTCCGGAGGAAATCGTCATCGCCGCCATGCTTCCCCGCGCCGATGTTCACGACCGGCTGATTGGGGCCGAAAGCATTGAAGCCCTTCCGAAGGGCGCAAAGGTCGGAACCAGTTCGCCGCGAAGAGCGGCTCAATTGCGGCGGCTTCGGCCCGACATTTCGATCGTCCTGTTCCGGGGAAATGTGGCGACGCGTATCGCCCGCCTGGAAAAGGGGGAGGCCGACGCCACTCTGCTCGCTGCCGCTGGGCTGATCCGGCTGGGTGAAACGGCAATAGGCAAGGACATTCCCCTGGAAACAATGCTTCCGGCTCCCTCCCAGGGCGCCGTGGGCATCGAGACACTTGCTTCCAACAGCCATATTCTGGAGCTTTTGAACGTCATCGACGATCCCGACACAAGCCATTGTGTCCGCGCCGAACGAGCCATGTTGCTGGGTCTCGGCGCTGGCTGCCATTCTCCGGTCGCGGCATGGGCAAGGATCGACGGAGAGGAAATCCTGCTATCGGCTGAAATTCTGAGCAGCGATGGCCAGGAGAATGTGTCCGCGCAAAAAAGGCTTGCGCGGGGAGACGAAGTGGCAGCCGCAGCGGTGGGCCGCGACCTGCTCGACAGGGCCAGTCCATCGCTTAGAGCCCTTTTCGGCGCATGAACCTTCCGCTTCTGATCCTGCGCCCGGAGCCGGGCGCAACCGCAACTGCACAACGCGCGCAGCGGCTGGGGTTGGTTGCGGTCCGCTATCCCCTGTTCGAAGTGCGCCCCTGTGCATGGGAAGCGCCGGATCCGGCAGGCTTTGATGCGATGTTGCTGACCAGCGCCAATGCCGTTCGCAATGCAGGCCCCAACCTTGCTCTATACCGGCACCTCCCGGTCTATGCAGTCGGCGAGCAGACCGCCGCCGCTGCGAGAGAGCTAGGGTTCAACGTGGCAGGCGTAGGCCGATCGGGCGTCCAGGCCATGGCCGAACTGATGGCCGCCCGCGCCCATTCCCGCGTCTTTCATCCGGCGGGCCACGACCGCACGGAATTCAATCCAGGTCCGCTCGTGATCGTCCGCCGCTCCGTCTACGAAGCCGTTGAGGCAGGCACTGCCGAGGGTCTCGCCGCCAGCATGCCGCAGGAAGCAGTAGCGCTTGTCCATTCACCTCGAGGGGCCAAGCGTCTCGCGCGGCTGATCCCCATGATTGAGCGGCGGCACCTCCATCTTCTGGCGATCAGCCCTGCGGTGCTGGACGCTGCAGGCGCTGGCTGGGCATCGGCCGCTTGCGCCCCCCGGCCCGACGATGAAGCACTGCTGGCCCTTGCCGCAGCTTTGTGCAAATAAGGTCGCGCGAGTTCTGAGAGGGAAATCGAGCGACAATGAGCGGTGACTATCAGTCAGGGGCAACTGCACGAACAGGGACCTATTCGGTCCGCGCCATGGCTTTGCTGCTGCTTCTCGCCTTTGCAGGCGGTCTGGCCGCCATGGCCTTTGTCATGAACCGCTGGGGTGGCTGGATGGGACGGGAACAGCCGGCGCAGGTCAGTCCCGGCGCAGCGTCGCCAAATGCCGGCGCAGACATGGCCAGGCATCGCCCGCCCGCAGTGATCCGGGGGGACCATGCCCAGGCGCTCACCGCGCGCGTGTCGGAACTGGAAGACCGCATCGCCCGCATCACCATGCAGGCGCAGGCGGCTTCCGGCAATGCAGCCAGGGCTGAAGGGCTGCTGATCGCCTTCGCCGCCCGCCGCGCACTCGATAGCGGCGCTCCGCTCGGCTATATCGAGGGGCAGCTTCGCTTGCGCTTCGGCCAGGCGCAGCCCCGTGCCGTCGCCACGATCATCAATGCCGCGCGTGAGCCAGTGACCCTGCAGGAATTGCAAGGTGGGCTCGAAGATATCGCGACTGAATTGGTGGGGCACGGCAAGAGCGAAAACTGGTGGGCCGACATGAAGCGGGAAGTAGGGGAACTGGTCGTTTTCAGGAACGCCGCCACCCCCTCCCCCCTACCCGAGCGGCGCCTGGCCCGCGCCCGGCGCTTGCTGGAGGCGGGCCGTGTGGATGCCGCCCTCGCCGAGGTCAGCCGCATGCCCGGCCGCAGCAGCGGAGCCAAATGGATGGACCAGGCACGGCGCTATATAGAGGCAAGGCGGGCGCTGGACCTTATCGAGACCGCAGCGATATTGGAGTCTCGCCATTTGCGCAGCATGAATGGCGATGTCGTGGAACAGGCATCGCCGCTGGCTCCTTGACCAGTCACGAACCATTTCCCGCTTGGGCTGAGCCTATCCAAGCTTCCTTATTGTTCTTCAGAAGAGACCATTTCCGTTCGTTCCGAGCGAAGTGGAGGGATGTCGGCGCGGCGTGTCTCGACTTCGCTCGACACGAACGGAATTAAGCTCATCAAAGAACAGGCCGTCCTTACTTCCGGAAAATCCCGGCCAGTTCCATTGGCAGATGCCGGTCGCTATTGACGCTGGAAATGGCGACCTCGCGGATGGCATTATCCTGTTCCGTGGGATCGAAACGGGTCCAGCCATTCTTGCCCAGGCGCTCGAGCGGGCGGTAGCGGATCTTATATTGCATCCGCTTTGAACCTTCGACCCAATAGCCGAGATAGACATAGGGAAGACCGGTGCGGCGTGCGCGCAGGATATGGTCCATGATGATGAAATTGCCGAGCCCCGGACGGGTCGGATGGTGCGGATCGAAGAAACTATAGATCATCGAAAGGCCATCGCTCTGCCGGTCGGTCAGGCATGCGCCGACCAGACGTCCCGGCGTTCCGGTTTCCGAAGGCTCGCGATATTCGATGACATAGCTTTCGACCGGCGTCTGCTCGACCATGTCGGCAAAGTCCATCTCGTCCATTTCAGTCATGCCGCCGCCCGGATGCCGCGCTTTCAGATAGCGGCGGAGAAGCTCGAACTGCTCATCGGTGGACCAGGGCTTGCAGGCGGTGACGACCAGATCCTCGTTCCGGCGAAGCAGCTTGCGCTGTGTTGCATTGGGTTCGAACTCCTGCGTGACAACGCGGACCGAAACGCATGCGGTACAGCCGGCACAGCTTGGGCGGTAGGCGACGTTTTGGCTGCGGCGGAAACCGATCCGGCCAAGAGCGTCATTGAGTTCGGAAGCATTCTCGCCGCTGAGTTCGGTAAACACTTTCCGCTCGCTCCGCCCCGGCAGATAGGGGCAGGGACTGGGATTGGTCACGAAAAATCGCGGGAACCGAAAGGGCGCTGTCACCGTCTCTCCGACCTCGTCTTATTGCTGGACTCCGACCAGACAACTATGCCGCCACCATCAATATATGAAAAGCGTGTTTACCACGAAAGATGATCAATCCCCAATTTTTCGCCTCTTTCGGGTGAGATTCCGCGCAGCATTTTGCCCAATGGGGGAGAAATGCTGCGCGGCCGTTCGCCGGAAGCTCAGTTCAGATTGAACGGGATTCGCAGAGTCGTGCGCACGTCATTTGCATCGTCCGTCGCGCCCATCTCAACGGTCCAATTGATCGTGGTCCGGCGGTTCACCCGATAGCCAATGCCGAAGAGGAAGCGGCCGACCTGAAGGTCTCGGGTCTTGCTCCTGATCGGATCGCCGAGAGCCTCCACTCCGTTGCTTATGGAAATGGGACGGATGCGGCTCTTTGTCGCGAACTGCCAAGTATGGGCATAGCCAAGGCTCAGGGAAAGTTGCGGGTTGAGTGCAATGCCAAGGCCCACGGTCGCATTTGGGGCGCCGCCGGGCTTCACACGCTCGATCAGTGCATCGCTGATCCGCTGGTTGACGTCCTTGCCGAAATTATAAGTGTAACCCACCGAAGCGAAGAGGGTCGCCGGGTCGCTCGGCATCAGGATCGTAAGGCTTGGCGCAACGCCCCAGAAGCCCGCGCCCGTGGCTGCCTTCGTGGCGTTGCCCAAAGCATCGCGGGGCACTTCGAACGGGTCCTCGCCGGTCGGGGCGATGACCTGCACACCGCCAATCAGGAAAGGCCAGCCACCCGTGCCGTCGGTAAGCTGGTAACGCGCTGACAGCTCCACATCGCCGAGCCCCGCTCCATCAGCCGAGGTGTTTATCGTGCCGACACCCGACTGCGGAGGATTCTGCACCAGCGGCACCAGCACCGCCTTATCGTCGCGATAGACGAAGGGCACGCGGGCGCTCACCTCGAACCGGTCGGTGACCCCGAAGCGTCCCACCATTGCGGCCGTCAATATGTCCTGCCGGCTCTCATTGATGTCGAATACGCCAACGAGCACGGATTGCGGCACCTCGATGCCGCGAAAGACGAAGCGGTTGCGGTCGGCGCGGGCATATTCAAGATTGGGCTCCAGCGTGATCCGCCCCGCCTTGGTAAGGATGCCGCCTTGATCGGCAAGCACCGCCACCTCGGGCATCCTGGTCTTTTCCTCGGGACGTTCCCCGACCTGTTCGACCTGACCCGGCGCAGGTGGCGCATCGGCCTGAGCGCTGGCCATCGCAGGCACGCCGCTGCCCGGCCCCGCTCCGGTCCCGCGCATGCGGCCAAGCACCTGGTCCTCAAGATGCTGCAGCCGCGCCCGCTGCTCGGCGATACGCATTTCCTGCCGCTGCAGCTCTTCCCGCTCTATCTGTATCTGTTCCATGACGGCATTGAGGCTCACTGGTTCGGCAGCGGTCTGCTCCCCGGCCTCAGCGCCCTGCGCAGCCATCGTCAGGGCGAACGCCAATGTTCCGCCGGTAAAGGACCTTATCATACCCACCCCCTGCTCTAGTAAATGGCTTCAACAAATTCCTTCAAATTCAATATGCTGTCCCACCAACAGCATCGAGCACGACATTTTCGACCCTGAGCAGGACATTGCCGATCGGAACGGCCGAGTTGCTCAGCGAAATGTTTACGGTCGCAACCGTATCGATCGCGCGATTGTCCATGGTGTTGGCGATAAGAACGCCCGTGCCGCCGCCCGTCACATGCTGAACCTCCAGGCTGGGTCCCCTGAGGACCACCACCGTGCCGGACTCGCCCCGCTCCACCTGCACTGTGCCGAGCGCAGTCTGCACCTGATCCCCCTGCACGATTGGCAAGAGCGTAGGTCCGCCAACAGCCGCACGGTCACCCGAAACATTCACTGATACTTGCGGCGCCGAGACGGCCGGCAAGTTCACCGATGCAGGCTGCGCAAGAGGAGGATTGGCATTGGCGGGCGGCGTACCCTGCTGAACGGGCGCGGCATAAACTCGCAGCGAGGCGTGGGCGGGGTCGGCGACATTGAGCACTGTACGGAGCGCAAGGTCGCCATTGACGCGCGTATCGATCTGCACCCCCACCGTCACGTCCATCCCGTTTGGAAGCTCAAAGCCCCCTCGCAGACTGGCCAGCTCCTCATCGCTGACCGCCGCCGCAGCGCCGAAGGGATTGGCATGGGCTGCAGGCACGATCACGCAAGAGAGGCCAATGCCTGTCACCGCCAGCCAAGTCAGCGATTGGGGCCGGTAAGAGCTTCTATAACAGAGAGGTGCCATGGCACGTCGCCTTACAATTCGAGAGGAAAGGCCTGCGGCCTTGTCAGCGCCAGCGCTTGCAGGCTGAGCGGCTCCATGAAACTCGTCGCCCTGGCGCGCGCCACCAGCGCCCATTCGCTTTCCCTGCCAAAGCTAGATCTGGCCTTGTCGGTTTGTGCGTTGATGACGAACAGGATCTGGTTCCACATCCTGTCGAACTTCCGCGCCTCGATGAGGCGGATGCCGAGCGAAGGATCGCCGATCAGCACCTGCCCCCGCTCTACACCCTTGATGACCACGAAATGGCGGTAGCCATCCGTGTCGATGAGTGCGATGCCGGGCACCTTCGTCGCCTTGATCTGCGCGAGCGTGACCTTGTACCCGTCGGCCGCAATGTCGCGGGCGGCGAGGTAGCGCTTCATGTCCAGCATTGAAAAGCCGAGTTGGCGGATCTGGTCGCGGTCTCCATCCCGCCACATGCCGACGAAGACCGACTGCTCCGTCTGCGCTTCGCCATAATGATAGCGAAGAAGCGTCGCGAGGGCCGCCGATCCGCAACTGAAGTCATAGGCTTGGCGAACGACGGTCAGATAGCGCCGCTGCACCATGCTTTTGACCGGCAGCACATAATCCGTGCCCGCGAGGCTGAGGCCGCTGCCCTGTGAAGGCAGCGGCGCACAGCCCCCCGCGGCAAGACCGCAGAGTGCCACCGCCCCAAGACTATTGGTGAAACGAGACATTGACGTTCATCGCCGCATTGACGGACACGTTGTTGCCAGTGTTCGCCGTCAGGATCGAAAGTCCGGCCATATTCTGGAACGACTGGCCATCGATCGAGACTTCGCCCGTGAACGACAGCCCATTGACACTGTTGCCCGCGACAATGCTGCTGTTTTTTGCCGAGGCGATCTGCTCTTCAAGCTGGATGTCGGCCATACCGGCAATAGCTCCAAGAGCCCCGTCCCCCACCTGCGTGCCCGCACCGAAAGGCCCCGATGCTGAAGCCGGAACTTCTTCGGCCGATACCGCGGGCGCGCTGGCAAGGATCAGGGCACACCCCGCCGCCAGGGCCGCCATGTGAAATTTGCGTGACATTGCTTCCTCCACCGAAGGGTTGAGAGGAGAGAGGATGAGCCGGGGCCCCACGCCCCCGGCTCATCCAGCGCGGCCCTTACTGGCCGAGGTTCAGCGTGCCGACCGACGCGCTGACGTTGATGCTTGCGTTCTGCAGAGCGCCGACACCGGTGTTGAGGTTCTGCGCATTCAGGCCGGCAAAGTTCGACATCGCGCCATTGTCGAGCGAAATGCTGTTGTCGATGATCGGGCTGCCGCCAGCGCCCCCGGCTCCGACGGAATTGGCTTCGCTCCACTTTTCGGCTTCGTTGCTGCTGCCCTTCCCGCCATTGGCCGGAACATAATAGGCAACATAATTGCCCGTCACGAAGCCGCCCAGCTTCGATTTGGAAATAACATTGCTGTAGGCGTAGTTGGACGTGCCGCCATTATTGGCCGAGCCGGCGCCGCTTGCATCGCTGGCGTTGATCGCGCCGCCGCCATTGATGGCGTTGGAACCCTTTTCGGCGTTCGCCCAGACGGAATTGTCGGACTCGTCGCTATTGCCATTAACTCCGCCCTTGGAGGCGAAATTGCTTCCCAGAGCGATCTTTCCGCCCTTTTCCGCTTCAATGGAATTGTCGACTGAATTGTCGGATTCGTCGTTGGTGACAGTTCCGCCATTATTGGCAGCGTTGCTGCCTTTTTCGGCCTCATTTTCATAGGAACTGTCGACCTTGGTGCTGTTGACCGTGCTGCTGTTATTCGCGGCATTGCTGCCATCATCAGCCTTGGCCTTCCCCCCCAGCCACAAATTCGCTTCAACATCCACGTCCGGTTGAGCAAAAGCCGGAATGGCAGCCAGGGCGCAGAATGACAACACACCCGCCGACGCCGTCAAAAGTAGGTTACGCTTCATGACATTCCTCCTGTTTGGTTCGTTTGCACGCGCCCTGCCACCTCGCGGCGCAGCATCTGCCCGACGATTTGAAGAGCCAGTACCGCCTTGCAATCAAAGCTTCCCCTTTCTGAAAAGCCGAATGGCGACTCTCCAGCCTGGATGGTTTCAACGAAGGCGTGAACGGATATTACTGATGCTATAGGACGTCCGGTTAGTGAGATTACGGATGAACGATTTTTCTCACCGCGAAGAGCGACGAAGAAAAAAGACGCCTTTTCAATCAGTCAGCATAGTACCTTGGACGTAACGAACGGCCAGCCAGAACTGGTTAAAGCCTTGTTTTCATGCCGGAATGACCGCCTCCCCGGAAAAAAAACACGCTGCTCCAAAGGTATACACCCTTTGATGTAAATAGCTGCCACATTCCCCAGCGGCACGATTTACGCTTTTGTGCAAAGATGTCCGGGACATAAGTGGGGCGCGAATCCGAGTCTCGTGCGCTGCGCGGCTGATGTGAGGGTGAACCACTGGTCACGCCTGTACTAGGGGGATGTCATCATGAACTTTTTCAAACAGGAGTTGTCCGGGCTCATCGAGTTGGATGGCAACCGGTTCATCGGCTGCACCTTCCGCAACGCCACACTCATCTATCGCGGCGGCGCTGCGCCGATCCTGAGCGGTTGTTCGTTCGATCCTGCCCAGATCCAGTTCAAGGACGCGGCCGCCAATACCGTCAACCTGCTTACCGCGATGGCACAACGGGAAAGCGGCCTGCGCTATATGGTGGCCCGAATGGCGTGGCAGATCCTTGGCAATGACGGGCCAGCGTCCCGGGATGCGTCAGCAAGCTATACTGCCGACGCAAACTAGATCTAGAACAACAGACCAAGGTCCCTCGATACCAGGCTGCGGGGTCCCTGCCTGCGCAGGGACGACGAGGGTCTCAAAGATGCAGCCTTGTCAAAAATCCACGGAGAGGCGCAGAGGCATTTAGAGCGCGCTGCGTTTAATCTGACGCGGGCGGGCGCTCTAATTCTTTGTTGTCGCATCGTTTTTCGCGCAAAACCGGTTCCCACTTTTGCGCACGATGCTCTAGCCGCTTTCAGCCATTCACCCCGTCGTCCCTGCGCAGGCAGGGACCCCGCTGCCTTGCAGGCAATCCTTTTGAAGCGCTTCGATTCTCGTCCCTCGACTTTGCCCGGAGAACGGAGCAAGTCCCCAAAAAATGCATGATTTCTCAGGCCAGCTCGACCGGCGAAACCTCATAACCCGCGGCCGCCAGTGCCGCCATTAATTGATCGAGATGCGCCCGGTCGCGAGTCTCGCATTCGATGTCGGTGATGAGGCCCTTGGCGGGAAGCGTCGTGAACACCCGCTGGTGATAAACCTCGATGATGTTGACCTGCTCTTCGTGAAAGATACGCGCGACGTGGAACAGCGCACCCGGCCGGTCCTGCAGGCGGATACGCAAGCGCGCCAGCCTTCCCGAACGCGCCAGATCCCGGAGCAGCACATTGGCCAGCAACCGGGTGTCGATATTGCCGCCGCACAGTACCAGGCCGACGGTGCGGCCCTTGAACCGCTCCTTATGGGCCAGCAGCGCCGCCAGCCCTGCGGCCCCCGCGCCTTCCACCACTGTCTTCTCGATCTGAAGAAGCAGGCTGACCGCCTCTTCCAGATAGCGTTCGCTGACCAGCACGATGTCATCGGCCAGCGCCTGCACGAATTTGCGGGTGAGTTCGCCGGGCTGCTTGACCGCAATGCCTTCCGCCAGCGTGTCGCCTTCGCAAGGGAGGTCCTCTCCCTTCACATTGGCGTACATGGACGGGTACAGTTCGGCCTGCACCCCTATGAGCCCGATAGCCGGTTTCAGCGCGCGGCTGGCGATTCCCATGCCGGAGAAGAGGCCTCCGCCGCCGATCGGTATGACCAGCGTGTCGATGTCAGGCGCATCTTCCAGCATTTCGAGCGCCACCGTCCCCTGCCCGGCGATGATGTCCGGCTCATCGAACGGATGGACAAAGGTAAGGCTCCGCTCCTTTTCCAGCTTGCGGCTATGGGCATAGGCGTCGTCGAATTTCTCGCCATGCAGCACCACGGTCGCGCCATGGCCTTCGGTCTGCATGACCTTCACCGTAGGCGTGGTCCGCGGCATGACGATAGTGACAGGCACACCAAGCCGTGCGCCATGATAGGCGAGCCCCTGCGCATGATTTCCGGCCGAAGCGGCAATCACGCCCTTTTTGCGCGCCTGCTCGTCGAGCAGCAGCAGCCGGTTCAACGCGCCGCGCTCCTTATAGGCGGCGGTGAACTGCAGATTCTCGAACTTCAGATAAACCTTTGCGCCAATAATCTCCGACAGCGTGCGGCTGTGCAGTGTCGGCGTCCGGACGATGGACGCACCGATGCGCTGCTGTGCGGCCTTCACATCATCGATCGTGACGGGCAGCGGGGCTGCGTCGGCGGGGAGCATCTTCTGTTCGTTCATGGGCGCAAAGCCCTAGGTCGAAGCAGGCGATGAATCAAGCAGCGCGTTTCCTTCATGCCCCTAGCCTCCAGAGGAATCAGGCGATATGCGGAGCTTATGGCAAAGATCGCATTCATTGGCCTTGGCGTCATGGGCGGCCCCGTTGCGGGCCACCTCGCGGCGGCAGGGCATGAGCTCATCGTCTTCAACCGTTCCATGACCAAGACAAGGGCCTGGATAGAACAGCATGGCGGCGAAGCGGCCGTCAGTCCCGCCAAGGCGGCAGACGGCGCGGAGGTGGTCGTCAGTTGCGTTGGCACCGACGATGACCTCGCCTCTGTAACCCTGGGCCGCGACGGCGCATACCGCACGATGAAGCCGGGCACGCTGTTCATCGATCACACCACGGTCTCTGCCCGCATCGCCCGGCAGCTTTTCGTGGAGGGCGAAAGCCGGGGTATTTTCTTCGTCGACGCCCCCGTTTCCGGCGGCCAGGCCGGCGCCGAAAAGGGAACGCTTTCCATCATGTGTGGTGGAACTCCCGAGGCCTTTGCCGCAGCCCGCCTGGTGATGCAGGCCTATGCCGGCCGCATTGTTCATGTAGGCGGCGCAGGCGCCGGACAGACCACCAAGATGGTAAACCAGATCTGCATCGCGGGCGTGCTGCAGGGCCTTTCCGAAGCGCTCCGTTTCGCCCAAGCGGCCGAGCTTGACCTCGACAAGGTGTTCGAGGCGATCTCCGGCGGCGCTGCCCAAAGCTGGCAGCTCGACAATCGCTGGAATAGCATGGCGGAGGACCGTTTCGACTTCGGCTTTGCCATCGATTGGATGCGGAAGGACCTCGGCCTGGCGCTGGAAGAGGCACGGGTAAATGGAGCCACCCTGCCCGTCACAGCGCTTGTCGACCAATTCTACGCCGATGTGCAGGCCATGGGCGGCAACCGGCAGGACACCAGCGCTCTCGTCCGGCGGCTGACGCGGGCATGACAGGTTCCATTGTCGAAACGCCGTGCATCAGCGGCGGCAGAATCTTGGCACGAGCGCATAAACCGTCATTCCCAGGGCTTCGGGTCACCTCTCTCCTTCAGGGGAGAAGAATATTACTGTCTGCCCTCGCCCTCATCCTTCCTTCTCCGCTCCTCGCCAGCGGCCTTGTCGACAATGTGAACGGCATCACCTTCGATGCGAACGGCAAGCTGGTCCGTTTCGACGGGCTACTGGTCGGCAGCGACGGCAAGGTCGAAAAGCTTCTGCAGCGCAAGGACAAGCGGCCGGAAAAGCTGGATTTTCGCACAGACGGCAAGGGCCGGACGCTGATGCCCGGCTTCATTGACTCCCATGGTCATGTCATGGCGCTGGGTTTCCAGTCGCTGACGCTGGACCTCAGCAAAGCCGCCTCGCTGGTTGAAGCCCTGGCGATGGTCAAATCCTATGCGGAGCAAAACCCGCAGCGCCGCTGGATCATCGGAACGGGCTGGAACCATGAAGCCTGGGGCATGCGCCGCTTTCCGGCGGCTGCTGATCTGGACGCGGTCGTGCCCGACACCCCCGTCTGGCTGGAGCGCGTGGACGGCCATGCCGCCTGGGCCAACAGCAAAGCCATGCAGCTTGCCGGAGTGACCGCAGCCACCAAGGCCCCGGAAGGCGGCCGCATCGAGATGGAGGCGGGACGCCCCAGCGGCATATTCGTAGATTCGGCCACATCGCTCGTTGAGAGGATCTTGCCTGCTCCGCTTCCCAAGGAACGCGACCTCGCCTTTTCCAAGGCCCAGCAAAATCTGTTAAGCCAGGGCATTACGGCCATTGCCGACATGGGCTCCAGCCTGGACGACTGGCAGGCCTTTCGCCGTGCGGGGGACCGGGGCAATCTGCGCATCCGCATCATCTCCTATGCCGCCGGCATCGATACCATGCTGAGCGCTGCCGGATCCGAACCGACGCCCTGGCTTTATGACGGCCACCTCCGCATGCCGGGCGTCAAATTTTCGCTCGACGGCACGCTGGGCTCGCGCGGGGCATGGCTCAAGGCGCCTTATGGCGATGCTCCCGGAGAAACCGGCCTGCCGCTGATGACCGGTGCTCAGCTTCGCAACCAAATGAGCCGCGCCGCCATGGACGGTTTCCAGGTGGCGGTTCACGCCATTGGCGACAAGGCGAATGCAGAACTTCTCGACGCCATCGACGAGCTTGCCGAAACCTATAAGGGCGACCGCCGCTGGCGCATCGAACATGCCCAGATTGTCGATTCAGCCGACCTCCCCCGCTTTGCCCGCAACGGCATCATCGCCTCGATGCAGCCGCTTCATGAAGCAAGCGACTGGCGCATGGCGGAGGCGCGGATGGGCAAGGAGCGGCTGGGGAGCGCCTATGCCTGGCGATCCATGCTGGCCAATGGCGTTCCGCTGGCCTTTGGCTCGGACGTACCGGTAGAGCCCGCCAATGCCTTTGCAGGGATCGCCGTCGCGATGACGAGGGAAGATGAGCAGGGCGAACCCTTTGGCGGCTGGATGCCCGAACAGCGCATCACCCTTGAAGATGCCTTGAAAGCCTACACATTAGGAGGCGCTTATGCCGCCCGCGCGGAGGACCGGCTGGGCTCGCTCCAGCCCGGCCGATATGCGGACTTCCTTCTGCTCGACAGCGACATCAGCATAGCTTCGCCGGCCGAGATCAGGACTGCAAAGATTGAGGAGGTCTGGATCGGCGGAAAACCGCAATTTGTCCGTGGAGGAAGCCCCGCAAAGCCAAAGGACGAACAGTGACCGCAATCAAGCTCACTACCAAATATGTCGAAAAGCCCTGGGGCCGCACGCAGATACCGGCCATCTTTCCCAATCCCGAAGGGCGCAAGATCGGCGAAATCTGGTTCGATGGCCCGGAGGGCGAGCGCCCGCCGCTGCTCGTCAAATATATCTTCACGAGCGAGAAGCTCTCGATCCAGGTTCACCCCAATGATGCCGAGGGCCGCGAGCGCGGCCTTCCCGGCGGCAAGGAGGAATGCTGGTATATCCTGGACGCCGAACCGGATGCGACGCTCGGCATCGGCCTCAAGCACGCCTTGAGCGGAGACGAACTCAGGGCCGCCGCGCTGGATGGCTCGATAGAGCGGCTGATGGATTGGAAACCGGTGAAGCCCGGCGATTTCTTCTTCATTCCGGCGGGCACTGTCCACGCGATTGGCGCGGGCATCAGCTTGGTGGAGGTGCAGCAGAATGTGGACGTCACCTACCGCCTTTATGACTATGGCCGCCCGCGCGAATTGCATCTCGACGACGGCGTGGCGGTAAGCAAGGCAGAGCCCTATCCCTTCCCTGAACGCAGCCTTCCCCTGGGGTCAAGCGCGCAGTTGATGCCCGGCGAGCCCTTCTCCGTGGCGATACAATCGCTGCAGTCCGGCACCCGATTGTCCCTGCCTTCCCCCACATGGTTCATCCCGCTGAGCGGCTCGGGCAAGATCGGCGATCAGCCCTGGCAAGGCAGCGAATGCTGGCTCATCAGGAGCGAGACCGAGTTTAGCGTGGATGAGCAGGCGGACGTGCTGGTCGCGAGGCTTTGAACTAAACCATTGCATGAGGATCAGCCAGCTTGCCCTTGAAAGGAGCAACCTTGATCTCTCCTTCCCTCTTCCGGGTCTGGGCAATGTCATAGCTGTTCTGCATCCGCATCAGCGTATCCATCGACACCCCAAAGGCTTTTTCGATGCGGACTCCACGTGCCTTTGCGGTCACCTCTGAGCAAATGCGCTGAAGGCCGTATTGTATCAAGCTACGCCATACGCCGATCAGCTAATTTCAACCATAACGGCAGCCCCGCCACCACCAGCGCAACCCGATCAGCCTTTGCTGCGATCGTCTGGTTAAGCCTTCCGGCTTCATCCCTGAACGCGCGGCCGAGGGGGGTTTCCGGCACGATGCCTGAGCCGACCTCATTGGATACCAGGATCACATGTCCTTCCTGCCGCGCAAGGGCGGTGACCAGGGCTTCCGCTGCCGCTCCAAGATCGCGCTCGGCCAGCATGAGGTTGCTGAGCCACAAGGTCAAACAGTCGACAAGCAGCACATTTCCTTCCCGGCCATGGCGGTCCAGCACGCCGGCGAGGTCGAGCTGTTCCTCCACCGTTTCCCACCGTGCGCAGCGATCCTGCTGGTGACGGGCGATCCGCTCTGCCATCTCGCCGTCATGCGCGGCGGCCGTAGCGACATAGATCAGCCGCCCCTCCTCCTGCTCGGCAAGTGCCTGCGCCAAACGGCTTTTCCCTGACCGGGCACCGCCCAGCAGCAATGTCGTCCTGATCATAAGCTTCTTCTCGCTTGCCCTTGATGTTGCCTGCCCTTAAGACGCGCGTCGCGACAGGTTCCCAGAGATGGGATGAAAAGGGAACCCGGAAGTGGACGAAAAGTCCACAATCCGGGGCTGCCCCCGCAACTGTGACCGGCGAGTTCGCGCCCCTCATGCCACTGGATGCACATCCGGGAAGGCGGGACGCGAGTGATGACCCGGGAGCCAGGAGACCTGCCTGACGCAGTCGATCCATCGCGCGGACGGGGTGTGCCGGGCGATCGAGGGATTCCCTCGCGTGACGACAGAGTCGGGCTGCGCGCGGGGAAAACCACCATCCGCGCATGGCCTCTTTACGTTGTTGAAAGGGGAATTCATGCGTTTTTCCAGTTATTTATTGCTCTCTGCCGCCATCATCGCGCCCATGCCCGCGCTGGCCGATGACGGTGAACAGATCGTCGTCACCGCCGCGCGCGTAGAAAAACCGCTGTCAGAAATTGGCCAGTCGATCAGCGTGATCAATCAGGACGAGATCGAAACGCGGCAGGCCGTTGCGGTCGTCGACCTGCTCCGCACGGTGCCGGGTGTCAGCTTCGCCCGCAATGGCGGGATCGGCACTCAAACGGCCGTCTATATCCGCGGTGCCGAAAGCGAGCAGACGGTGGCGCTCATCGATGGAGTGAAGATCAACGATCCCTCGACCCCCGGCGCAGGCTTCAACTTCGCCAACCTGCTGACCGGCAATGTCAGCAGCATAGAAGTCGTTAGGGGATCGCAGTCGGTCCTTTGGGGAAGCCAGGCCATCGGAGGCGTGGTCAACGTAATTACTCGGGAGCCCGGCGAAGATCTCTCCTTCAATGGCAATGCGGAATATGGCTATCGCGATACGGCACAACTCGTGGGCAATCTGTCCGGCAAAGTTGGTCCCGTCGCCGCCAGTATTGGTGCGGGCTACTTGCGGACCGACGGCATCTCCACCTTCAACGAAGATCGCGGCGCTACGGAGAAGGACGGCTATCGCAATTTCGGGGCTCACGGGAAATTCCTGATCAGCCTTTCTGATGCGGTGTCGGTCGACCTGCGCGCTTGGTACGCCGATGGCAAGGCGGATATCGACGGCTCGCCTCCGCCCGCCTTCACTCTCGCGGAAACACCGGAATATTCCCGATCGAAGGAATTTGTCGGTTATTCCGGCCTCAACCTGGCGCTGTTCGATGGACGCTTCCGCAATCGCTTCGCCTTCGCCTATACCAATATCAAACGTGACAATTTCGACCGCAGCCTGACGCCAGAGCAGACATTTGACAGCAAAGGCGTTAATGAGCGGCTAGAATATCAAGGCATTTTCGACTTCTCACAAGGCATCGAAGCCACATTCGGCGCGGAGCGTGAGAGATCCCGCATGCGGACCGCTTCTCCCTCTTTCCTCGATCCCAATCCGGCGCCCGTCAAAGAGCGAACGACGCTTGAAAGCCTTTACGGACAGTTGAGCGTTACCCCGCTCGCCGGCTTCACTGCCACCGGCGGCGTCCGGTACGATCATCATGACAGCTTCGGCGGCCAGACGATCTTTGCTGCCAATGCTGTTTACAGCCCCAATGAAGGCCGCACGACGCTGCGCGCCAGCTATGGTGAAGGGTTCAAGGCCCCGTCCCTGTTTCAGCTCTTCAGCATGTTCGGCAATGATGACCTTCAGCCCGAATCTTCAAAAAGCTGGGATGCGGGGATCACGCAGCGCCTTGTGGACGGCGCCATCGAAGTGAGCGCCATCTGGTTCCACCGCAAGACCAGGAACCAGATCGATTTCGATTTCTTCACTCTCCAATATGCAAATGTCGCGCGCTCCCGTGCAGAGGGTCTTGAAACTTCGCTGCTCCTGAAGCCTGTCGAAAATCTGACTTTCCAGGCAAATTATAGCTGGATGGACACCAAAGACCTCGGCACCGGCGAACCCCTGCGCCGCCGCCCGCACCACAGCGCGAATATGTCCGTTGACTATAGCTGGCCCTTCGGCCTCCAGACCGGAGCCACCATCACTCATATAGGCGCCAGCACGGACATCAATTTCGACACGTTCGAAACGGTAAAGCTCCAAAGCCATGTCCTCGTCGACCTGCGCGCCAGCTTGCCCATAACCAAAAGCGTGGAACTTTATGGCCGCATCGAAAATCTCTTCGACGATCGCTATGAAACCGCCTTCCGCTACGGCCAGCCTGGCCGCGCGGCCTATGCCGGGGTGAGGTTGAGCTATTGAGCCGCGCATTCGATGCGTACTCTCCCTCTCCCCTGCGGGGAGAGGGTCGGGGTGAGGGGGTTCGACGCCTCGGCTTTTTCCATGAGCGCCGTATACCCTCACCCAACCCTTTCCCTCAAGGGAGAGAGCTTTTGTGAATAGCCCCATGACCAAAACCGCCGCCCCAATCCTTCCATATGCCGAGCTTTACGGCCATGGCGG
>NZ_DATEMB010000001.1:0-3951 GCF_035276005.1 Rhizorhapis sp. | reverse complement strand
CTCCTCCATGCCTCTCACTATGCTGCGAAATTATGCCGGGCAGCTTGAGCGGACCAGGGGCGTGTTGGCGTTCCGGGGGATGCCCGGCGGTCTCACCAAGGTTGGCCCGATGGCGAAGCTCTCCGCGCAAATCCTGCGGCTCGATCCAGGCTGCGAAGGTCCAGCCTGCGCGATGCGCGACGTTCAGCTCATCGTCGATCCGATCCTGTTCCGCCAGCATGGCGTCGTCCGCGTGCCGGCACTGGGCCTTCTCCCCGGAGATCCGACCAAGCCCTATTGCGAGCGCGAGGAGGATGGGTCGGCATCCGCCAGGGCGAGCCACCTCGTCTATGGCGACGCGGCGCTGTCTGGAATGCTCGAAACCTATGCCCGCCTTGGCGGCACAGAGGAGGTCCGCGATGCTCAGACTCGCCTGGAACGCCGGTAAGTTCGTCTGGCCCAAGGTCCGCGACCTTCCCCACCAAGCGGCCGCCGCCCTTCAATCGACCGATCCTTACCAGCCCTTCGTCCAGAGCCGGCTCGCCAGGGCGATCCTGATCGTGAGCGCCATCGCGCTTTTCGTCTGGTGGGCGCTGCCCCAACTCATCTGGGTCAGAAGCCCATCGATCGACGCCTGGGCAGTCCGGAAGGTCGGCGGCACGGTCGAACGGGATGATCTCGTCATGTTCGATCTGCGCCATCCGCTCGCAGGGCCTCTGCCGGTCAACGTCACCAAATATGCGCTCTGCCTGCCTGGCGACACTCTCGCCGCCTACACTATGCACTCCGATCGCTATCCCAAGCGTCTCGAAGCCGCCTTCTTCTGCAACGGCAGCCTGATTGGCGTCAGCAAACCCTATGGCAAAAGCGGGCAGCGGCTCGACTATTTCCGCTGGGTGACTGGGACGATCCCGGCGGGCAAGGCCTATATCGGTTCTTCTTACAAGGACGGGTTCGACAGCCGCTATTTCGGGCTGGTGCCCATCTCGGCGCTCACGCGCATGGAGCGGGTGCTATGACCCGGCGCGCCATCCGATCGCTGATCTTCGCCGCGGCCCTGGTCACCCCGACGGCCGGCATGTGCGCAACCTCCCCTTCCGCGCCCGCCAAAGTCCGCCAGGGCTATTGGTGGTATGAAGCGCCACCCGCGCCAACGGACGTTGAGAACGTGGAAGAGGCAGTCGAGAAGCCCACGATCCCACCGATGACCGAACTTGCCAAATGGTCGCCACCGCGCATCGCCAAGCTGATCGAGGCGCAGCGCGACTATGCCGCGACCGTACTGAGCGTGGACGCAGTCTCCGACTTCTGGCGGCTTCAGGATTTTGCGCGGCGAAAGGCGCGTGCCTTTGCCGGCGTGACGCAGATCGCGATGCTGACCCACCCTGAACTCAACTCCAAATCGGCCAATCCGATGGTCGGCGACGCGCGCGCGGCGCTGGGCGCGGAGAAGGAGGCGGCGCGTCGCACTTATCTCCGCGCCAACTCACGCGCCTACGCCCTTGTCATGTTCAGCCGGGAGAGCTGCGGCTACTGCCGGGTCCAGTGGCCAATCGCCCAACGATTCCAGGAGGAATATGGCTGGCAGGTGATCCGCCAGGATCTCGGTGCCCATCCTGAGCTGACCCAACGGTTCGGCGTCGAGGTCACGCCAACGACCATGGTCATCAAGCGCGACAGTCAGCAGCGCATGGTGATCGCGAGCGGGGTTGAGGCTTATCCCAATCTCTCGGCCATGGCCTATCAGGCCGTGCGGCTATTGAACGGCGACATCCGTCCCGAACAGTTCATGACTGGCGCGGGAGAGGAAGGTGGCTTCTTCGACGCACTCGCCAATGGCCCGGTGTCGGCCAGCTCCGCCGATGGGGCGTTGAGTGCCTTATCAGCGCAGGCAGACCGCTGATGAAAGCGCCCGCCTGCTCCACAGTCACGAAACCGCCAAACACCGGCCCACTGTTAATCGGGATGAGCTGCATTCTGTCCCGCAGCCTGCAAGAGCTTCACAGCCTTTTTATCAAAGCTCATGAACACATCGGCTCCCAGCCACTGACCGTCATGCGCAATGACACCATCGGCAAAATCGCCCCCCGCGTCCAGGAGGGCGAGGCCAGCCTCGGCTGCCCCGCGATCCAGAACAACATTGCCGGAATTGAGCAGAAGCCGAACCGAGGCCGCGATTTCGCCGGCGGTCAGTTTATAACCGACTTTGAGAACCCAGCAGAATTCGCACAGCGCGGACAGCGGCACCGCGACCAATTCAGAGTTGGTCACCAGCTTGCGTGCGATCGCTCCCTGCTTGACGTCGTCCTGTATCGCCGCGCGGACCAGGATGTTGGTATCCGCCGTGACTTTCACAGTTCTCCGGCCCAGCCCTTAGCGATGATCTCGTTCATTTCTTCAATCGAGAGAGATGGCTGCCCTTCCCGCTTCAGTGACCCGCAAAAATCGGCAATACTGCCAGACGGCCGGTCAGCCCGGATTCGAACTTCGCCTCCTGGCATCTTGTCGATGCTAAGCTTGTCGCCGGGATGGATACCCAGATGCTGGAGCAAATCCTTCTTCAGCGTGATTTGCCCTTTTGCGGTGACCGTGAGTGCATTCATCCGAGTGATCCTTTCGAGCCAGCGTGTAATGGATTTTTTCATTACATTCAAGCCGAGTTTGCAAATCCTGGTGCCTCTTTCCGTACTGGGCATCTCGGTACCAGCCTGCCCTGCGTCTCCCAATAAAGGAAACATGGCGAGACGGGCCGCGATCCACCCGGTCGCCACGTCCAAGGAATTGACCAACTGGCTCGCGCGCGTTCCGCAGACCCGCGATTTCCCACCCGACCTCGACGAAACGTTGCGGTCAGAGAGCAGGTTGTTCGTGATAGAGATGAGTTCGGCGCCCGGCTGCGTGCCATGCGGCGATCTCTGGGCGAAGCTACTTCGCTTGGGCCACGCCTATGGCTGGCAGGTCCGAACCATTTCGCCCGGCGAGGCGCTTATTCGATCCGGGCGGCTCGGCCTCCCCTGGGTTGGCCACCCGGTCCTCTGGGTGCAGCCGGTAGCCGATCCGGCGCGCCTCGTGCCCGCAGCAATCGGCACTGATCATGACGCCAATCTGCTGCGAATCATCTATCTTGGCGTGAAACTGCTGACAGGCGTGAAGCCGGAAATCGGCCTTCGCGCCATGTCCAAATATACCGGTATCGTGGCGCCGGCCGGCGCCGCATCCCCTCAAACCAAGACCAAAGGGAGCTGACCATGGCGGGTCTCAGCCCTCTTCCCCTCCAGCAAGGACACCCGCCATGGCCCCTATCTGTCGCCAATCCCTGACCAGCTTCGCAGCGCTCGGCATCGCTCTGACCGCGCCCGCCGCTCATGCGCAGGGCTGGGCGGAAAGCTGGTTCGACAATGTGACCTATACGAGCCCCGGCAGCTTCGAGGACCAGACCCGCGGCTATGTGACGGCGGGTGGGATGTCCGGCCGGGTCGACGTCCATAATGACTATCTGATGAGCCTCACGCTTCCCAAAGTGAAGGCCGGGTGTGGCGGCATCGACATGTTCTTGGGCGGCATGTCGTTCCTCGACCCCGACTATCTCGTCCAGAAGCTCGAAAGCATTCTTCAGGCCGCGCCCGCAGTCGCATTCCAGTATCTCCTCGAAACGCTCGATGAAAAAATGGGCAATATCATCAGCAAGATGGAGGCGGCGACCAATTACCTCAACTCCATCCAGGTGAATGACTGTCGCCTTTCAAACCGCATGGTCCAGATCGCCAAAGGCGACGACAATATGTCGGGCATCATCGAGGAGATGACCGGCTATCGATCGGTGAAACAGGGCTTCGCCAAAAGCTATCAGCAAAGCCGGGAAAAGATCGAGGCGAATTCCAACAATCCCACCGAGGATCTGAAGGACGCGCTCTCGAACTGCCCCGCGGAGGTCACCGACATCTTCCGGACCGGCTCGCTTCTCTCGCATGC